>JBMCMJ010000085.1:0-10340 GCA_048615135.1 Pseudomonadota bacterium | reverse complement strand
ACGTTCATCGTCTGGGTCATGCTGATCGCCGGTGGCTCCGGCAACAACCGGGGCGCGATCCTCGGCGCGCTGGTCATCTGGGGCGTGTGGTCCGGTACCGAGTTCGTCATCAACCAGTTGCCCGACCCGTACGTCACCCAGGGCGGTGCCGCCCGCGTGCTCCTGATCGGCGTGCTGCTCCAGGTGATCCTGCTGTTGCGTCCGGAAGGCCTTCTGCCCGGCCGCCCACCCAAGCCGATCGTCGACGATCGGACCTGAGCAACAGGCATCGAGGTACGCTTTCGGACGACGACGCCTTGCCAACGCACGCGTTGCGGTTCATGTGCGATGCGCGTGACCTGCCCCCGTTCCGGAGTCCCCGATGAGCCATCTCGACGAACTCGAAGCCGAGAGCATCTACGTTTTCCGCGAGGCCTACGCCAAGCTGAACAACGTCGCCATTCTCTGGTCGATCGGCAAGGACTCGAACGTGGTGCTGTGGCTCGCCAGGAAGGCGTTCTTCGGCCACGTACCCTTCCCGGTGCTGTTCATCGACACCGAGAAGGAGTTCCCGGAGGTCTACGAGTTCCGCGACCGTTACGTGAAGGAGTGGAACCTCAACTACATCCAGGAGCAGTGTCCGCCCTTCGAGGAAATGGACCCGACCCTGCCGCCGGCCGCCCGCCTCGCCGCGCGCAAGACCTACGGGCTGAAGCGGGCGATGGCCAATCGTGGTTACAACGGTCTGTTTGCGGGTATCCGTCGTGACGAGGAGGCGATCCGCGCCAAGGAACGCTATTTCAGCCCGCGCGACGACACGGGCGCTTGGGATCTGCGTGACCAACCGCCCGAGTTCTTCAACCAGTACATGACCAGCTTCCCGCCCGGAATCCACATCCGCATCCACCCCATCCTGCATTGGAACGAGCTCGACATCTGGCGCTACACCAAGCGCGAGGGCATTCCGCTCGTGCCGCTCTACTTCGCCAAGGACGGCAAGCGCTACCGCTCGCTCGGCGAGCAGGAGATCACCCATCCCATCGCCAGCAACGCGAGCACCATCGACGAGATCATCGCCGAGCTCGAGGTGACCAAGATCCCCGAGCGCAGCGGTCGAGCGATGGACCACGAGGCCGAGGACAGCTTCGAGCGCCTGCGCTCCGCCGGCTACATGTAGGCCCCGATCGGGGGCGGTCAGAGTTCGCGGGCGAGGTCGTCGAGGTAGCGCCGCGCCTCGGCCTCGTTCGCGAACAGCCGCCCGGCGACGTAGCAGTGGCCATCGGCCATGACGAGCACGTCGTAGCCCGCATAGGGGACGCGGGCCGTCTCCGGCAGATCCGCCTGCGCCATGTAGTGCGGCTCCAGGACATCACCGATGCTGTCCGGCAGACCGTGGACGTGGACGTCCTCGCCGCCGTGCCGCTTCAGGATCGACGTCGCCTTCAACTCGTGGGCAGCGTCGTGGGTGCGCACCCACAACAACAGCCCGCCTTCGGCGATCTGCCGCTCCAGTGAGTCGGCATGGTGCTTGCCGACCAGATGGGCGAGCCAGCCACCGACGCCGGCGCCGGCCGAGCCGCCGAGCGTGGCGGCCAGGATCGCCGCCGGCAGCGCACCGCCCGAGGCGACCACCGCCGCGGCGCCAGCGAGCGCACCGACATAGAGAAAGCCGCCCAGCACCGCCCCCTCCGCATCGCCCACGTCCTCGCGGGCGACATAGGCGACGGTCGGCACCTTCGCGTCGTCCTCCAGTTCGCGGGTCGAGCCGAAATCGTGGCCGAGTTCCTTGCGGACCGCCTCGTCGGAGGCGAGCAGGCTCAGATCGCGCCGGGCGAAGCCTTCCAGGAGCAGGTCGTCGACCGCGGCCTCGAGCCCCTCCTTGGTGCGAAAAACGGCGACCGCCTCGCGGACCGTCGGCTCGTGGGTCATGGTTCGTGCCTCCCAGGCTGACGAAGCCCGAACCTGCGCCCCCTCGGCGCCCACGCCAAGCCCGACGATCCGGGCGTGCCGTCGGTCAGCCCAGCGCTGCGTCCAGGACGCGGGCGACGTGCAGCGCCTCGCGTCCCGTGGTGTCGTCGATCTGATGGCGGCACGAGGTGCCGTCGGCGACGATCAGGTCGTCCGCCGCGGCCTTCCGCACCGCCGGGGCCAATGCCGCCTCGGCCATCGCCAGCGAGACCTCCAGCGTTTCCTTCTGGTAGCCGAACGCGCCGGCCATGCCGCAGCAGGACGACGCGATCGGTTTCACCTGCAGTCCCGGCACATGGCGCAGCACGGTCTCGACGGCGCCCATCGCGCCGAACGCCTTCTGGTGGCAATGGCCGTGGAGGTGGGCCGTCCGCGGGGTCTCGCGCAAGGGCAACGCGAGCCCTGCCGCGAGTTCATGGGCGAGAAATTCCTCGAAAAGGAGTGTGCCGGCACCCGCGAGTTCGGCCGCCTCGCCCGGCCACATCGCCTGCAACTCGTCCCGCATGGTGAAGACGCACGAGGGCTCGAGACCGACGATCGGCACGCCGTCACGGGCGAGCGGGGCCAGGACGTCCAGGGTGCGCCGCGCTTCGGCCTTCGCCTCCTCGACCAGGCCCGCGGCGAGGAAGGTCCGCCCGCAGCACAGGGGTCGCCCGCCGTCCGCAGAGGCGGCGACCTCGACGGCGAAGCCCGCTGCTTTCAGGACGCGCGTCGCCGCCTCGAGGTTGGCCGGCTCGAAATACGTGTTGAAGGTGTCGGCGAACAGCGCCACGCGCCGGCCCTCGCCCCGCGCGGACGTGGCGCGGAACGGGCGTTCCCAGCGTGGCAGGCGTCGCTTGGCACTCAGGCCCAGCAGGCGCTCGCCGAGCCAGGCCGCACCGGGCAGGGTGGCCTGGAAATTCAAGAGCCCGCGCACTCGTGCGGCCACCGGCGCATAGCGGGGCAGATAGGCCACCACGCGGTCGCGCAGCGACAGGCCGTCTCGGGCGATCCGCGCCGCCTGCACCTCGATCTTCATCCGCGCCATGTCGACGCCGGTCGGGCATTCGCGCCGGCACGCCTTGCACGACACGCAGAGCGCCATCGTCTCGGCCATCTCCGGGCTGGCGAGCGCGTCCGGGCCGAGCTGGCCCGAGAGGGCGAGGCGCAGGCTGTTGGCGCGGCCGCGGACCACGTCCCGCTCGTTGCGGGTGACCCGGTAGGAGGGGCACATGACGCCGCCGTCGAGCTTCCGGCAGGCGCCGTTGTTGTTGCACATCTCGACCGCACCCTGGAACCCGGTCGGCCAGGGGCTCCAGTCGAGCGCCGGCACGTGCTCCGCCCGCCGATAATCCGGCGGGTAACGGAACAGCGTGCGGTCGTCCATCTTCGGCGGGCGGACGATCCGGCCGGGGTTGAGCACGGCGCGGGGATCGAAGCGATCCTTGACCCGCTCGAAGCTCTCGACCATCCGCCGGCCGAACATCGCCTCGTGGAACTCCGAGCGCACCAACCCGTCGCCATGTTCGCCCGAGTGCGAGCCCTTGTAATCGCGCACCAGGGCGAAGGCTTCCTCGGCGATGGCGCGCATCGCCTTCACGTCCTTGTCCTGCTTGAGGTTCAGGATCGGCCGGACGTGCAGGCAGCCGACGCTCGCATGGGCGTACCACGTGCCGGTCGTACCGTGCCGCTCGAACACCTCGGTGAGCCGTGCGGTGTAGTCGGCGAGGTGCGCGAGCGGCACGGCGCAGTCCTCGACGAAGGAGACGGGCTTTCGCTCGTCCTTCATCGACATCATGATGTTGAGCCCGCCCTTCCTGACCTCGGTGAGCGCCGCCTGGAGGCGCGGCTCGACGAGGTCCACCACGCCGCCCCATTTGGCGGGCGGCCGGTCCCAGCCGAAGCCGAGATCGCCCATCAGCGCGCCGAGCCGGGCGAGCCGGCGCCGGTTCTCGCCTTCGTCCTCGGCGAACTCGACGATCAGGATCGCGGCCGGATCGCCCTTGACCACCGCATCCACGGTCGCTCGGTACATCGGGATGTCGCGGGCGAGCCGGATCATGGTGCGGTCGACCAGCTCGATCGCGATCGGCTCCAGGGTCACCAGATGCTGCGCCGCGTCCATCGCCGCGTGGAACGAGCCGAAATGGCACACACCCATGACCTTCGCGCCGAGCAGCGGCGAGAGCTTCAGCTCCAGTTTGGTCGTGAAGGCGAGGGTGCCCTCGGAGCCGACCAGCAGATGGGCCAGATTGTGGGTCGGTCCGTTCGCCAGCAACGTCTCCAGGCCATAGCCGCCGACCCGGCGTTGCACGGCGGGCGTGCGGGCGCGGATCTCGTCGGCCTCACTGGCACCGAGCGCCAACAGGTCGCGGAACAGGCCGCCGTCGGGCGTCGCCTCGTTGCGCGCCAGGGCGGCTGTGTCCACCTCGCCGAAATGCAGCGCCGTGCCGTCGGCGAGCACCGCATCCAGCGCGCGCACGTTGTCCCGCATCGTGCCGTAGCGCAAGGAACGCCCGCCGCAGGAGTTGTTGCCGGCCATGCCGCCGAGCGTGGCGCGCGACGAGGTCGAGACGTCGACCGGAAACCAGAGGCCGTGCGGCTTCAACAGGCGGTTCAGTTCGTCCAGCACGAGGCCCGGCTCGACCACGCAGCGGCGGTTCTCGACGTCCAGCTCCAGCAGGCGGTTCAGGTGCTTCGAGGTGTCGACGACGATCCCGCCATTGACCGTCTGGCCGCACTGCGAGGTGCCGCCGCCGCGGGCGGTGACGCTCACGCCCTCCTCGCGGGCGACTTCCAGCACCGCCGGCACGTCCTCGGCCGTGGCCGCCACCACCACACCCTGCGGCATCACCTGGTAGTGCGAGGCGTCCGTCGCGTAGCGGCCCCGGCTGAACGGGTCGAACAGCACCTCGCCCCGGACCGCACGGGCCAAGCGGGTTTCGAGCGGCGAGCGGACGGCGATGGCAGGCATGCGGCTTTCCTCGTGGCTTGACGGAGGTCATAAGCCATCCTTTGGTAGGAGCAAACGCGGCCGCGTGGGTGGCCCTTTCGAGAGAGACACGACCATGCGCAAGGCAGGCCGCCACTTTTTGCAGATCCCCGGGCCGACAAACGTTCCCGACCGCATCCTGCGGGCGATGGACTACCCGACGATGGACCACCGCAGCCCCGAGTTCGGCGAACTCGGCCTGCGGGTGCTCGAGGGCATCAGGCGGGTGTTCGGGTGCTCGGGGCCGGTGGTGATCTTTCCGGCGTCCGGGACCGGCGCCTGGGAGGCCGCACTCGTCAACACGCTGTCGCCCGGCGACGAGGTGTTGATGTACGAGACGGGCCACTTCGCCCAGCTCTGGCACAAGATGGCGCTGCGCATCGGCGTGAAGCCCACCTTCATCGAGGGCGACTGGCGCTTCGGCGTGGATGCCGCCCGGATCGAGGAGCGGCTGCGGGCCGACAAGGCGCACGCCATCAAGGCCGTTTGCGTCGTCCACAACGAGACCTCGACCGGTGTGGCCTCGCGGATCGACCGGGTGCGCAAGGCGATCGATGCCGCCGGCCATCCGGCGCTGTTGATGGTCGACACCATCTCCTCGCTCGCCTCGATCGACTACCGCCAGGACGAGTGGGGCGTCGACGTCACCGTCGGCGGCTCGCAGAAGGGGCTGATGCTGCCGCCGGGCCTCAGCTTCAACGCGCTGAGCCCCAAGGCGATCGAGGCTGCGAAGACGGCCAAGCTGCCGCGGTCCTTCTGGAACTGGGAGGAGATGATCGCGGCCAACGCGAAGGGCTTCTTTCCCTACACGCCGGCGACCAATCTGCTCTACGGCCTCGCCGAGGCGCTCGACATGCTGGAGGAGGAGGGGCTCGACAACGTCTTCGCCCGCCATGCCCGGCACGGCGAGGCGGCGCGGCTCGCGGTCGAGGCCTGGGGGCTGGAGGTGTTCTGCACCAACCCCGACCACTTCTCGGGCTCGCTGACGGCGGTGCTGCTGCCGGAGGGGCAGAGCGCCGATGCGCTCAGGAAGGTGATCCACGAGACTTTCGATATGTCGCTCGGCAACGGCCTCTCCAAGCTGGCCGACCGGGTGTTCCGCATCGGCCATCTGGGCGACTTCAACGACCTGATGCTGATGGGCACCCTGTCCGGCGTCGAGATGGGCCTGCGCCTCGCCGGCATCCCGCACACCTCGGGCGGCGCCCAGGCGGCACTCGACCATCTGGCCGCGACCGCCCGCCCGGCTGCGGCGAAGAAGGCCGCCTGAGGGTGGGCCGGGAGCGCTACGCGCCGGTCGATGCGGCCATCGTTCCCCGCTTTGCCGACGTCGCGACCTTTTGCCGGACGGTGCGCGCCGAACCCGCGGCCGATCTCGACATCGGCTTCGTCGGGGTGCCGTTCGACCTCGGGCTCAACTACCGGACCGGGCCCCGCGAGGCGCCGGCGGCGGTGCGCCAGGCGTCGCGGGTCATCCGCCGGGTGCACCCGACCAGCGGCATCTGCCCCTACGACCTCGCGGCCGTCGCTGACCTCGGCGACGCGCCGGTCAACCCGATGGACAAGGACGCCTCGATCGCCTCGATCCAGGCGTTCTTCGAGCGGCTGGTCGGTCTCGGCATCAGGCCCATCGCGGTCGGCGGTGACCACACCATCCCCACTCCGATCCTCCGGGCCCTGGCCAAGGAACGGCCCGTTGGGCTGTTGCAGATCGACGCCCACCCGGACACCCTGGACGAGCTCTGCGGTACCAGGGTGAACCACGCCACCTTCGTCCGCCGGGCCATCGAGGAAGGGCTGATCGACCCGGCCCGGACCGTGCAGATCGGCCTGCGCGGCAGCCGCTTCTCGCCGGATGATCTCGCCTACGGCATCGAGGCCGGCTGCACCGTCGTCACCTACGACGACTACGAGGCGATGGGCCGCGAGGCCGCGATCCGGCTGATCGACCGGGTGCTGGGCGACGGGCCCATCTACGTCACCCTCGATGTCGACGGCATCGATCCGGCGTTTTGCCCCGGCACGGCGGTGCCGGAAATCGGCGGCTTCAGCCCGCGCGACGTCCAGGTGATCCTCCGGAGCCTGGAGGGCAAGAACCTCATCGGCGCCGACGTCTCCGAGGTGGCGCCCTGCTACGATCCGGCCGGCATCACCTCGCTCACCGCCGCCAACATGCTGTTCGAACTGCTCTGCATCATGGCCGTGGCGGTCGACCGCCAGCGCCGCGGCTGAACCGGCCGCGGCGCCCCAACCGAAGAGAGCAACGCCGATGGTCCAGCGCAGGCTCGGGGTGGCGCTCGGCGCCGGGGCGGCGCGGGGATGGGCGCATATCGGCGTGCTGCAGGCGCTCGCCGAACGGGGCATCGTGCCGGATGTCGTCGCCGGCTGTTCCAGCGGCGCCTTCGTCGGTGCGTTCGCGGCCGCCCGGCGCCTCGACGACCTCGCCCGGATCGCCCTCGACATGTCCTGGCTCGAAACCCTGCGGATGCTCGACTGGCGCCCGCTGCAGGCGGGGCTGATCCAGGGCGGGCAGGTCGGCGAACTGCTCTGCCGCCACCTGGGCGAGGTGGCGATCGAGGACCTGCCCCTGCCGTTCGGCGCCACCACCACCGAACTCGCCACCGGCCGTGAACGCTGGCTGATGTCGGGCCCGCTGGATGCGGCGGTGCGCGCCTCCATGGCCGTGCCGGGCTTCATGGCCCCGCAGCACCTGGACGGCCGCCTGCTGGTCGACGGCGCCCTGATCAACCCGGTGCCGATCTCGCTCGCCAAGGCGCTCGGCGCCGACGTCATCATCGCCGTGGCGCTGGGCGGCGAACTGAGCCTCGACCTGGCCCTGGAAGGGCGCCGCTCCGAACCGGACAAGGTGGCGGTCGATCACCTCGTCCAGGCGCTGGGCGTCCGCTCGGTCGACCGCAGCGACGACAGAGAGCCGGGCTTCTTCGAGGTGGTCGGCCAAGCCATGGTCGCGGTGCAGAACTTCGTGACCCGCGTCCGCCTCGCCTCGGAACCGGCCGACCTCCTGCTCATCCCCGACATGACCGGCATCGGCCTGTTCGACTTCCACCACGCCGAAGCCGCCATCGCCGCCGGCCGCGCGGCGGTCGATGCCGCGGCCGAACACATCGACCGGCTGATCGATCACAAGGCCCGGCCGAAACGGGACGAGCAAGGGTGAGGAAGGGAGGCAGGGACGGGAATTTGTCATAATACCGGTTACCCACAGGGCAAGGGCTTGTGCCGAAAGGAAACTGTCCTCGGACAGTTCGTTTCGTAATTCGGCATGTCGTCGCCGGGTGCGCGGCCCCGTGGGGCGAAGTGGCGACAGGGCAACGACATTCGACAAGCCTTGTCGATCTACCATGTATAGACTTTATTTCCTAGATCGTTGCCGCAACGCCGGCTTCGGCCGGCGAGCCCGCCCCGAACCTCCGGCTGCCGCAGGGCGGCAAGGATGGGGGTTGGGACAGCGAGTGGGGGCGCCGTTGGCCCCCTCGACGGAAGGATCAGAAGCGCGAGGCTGCCAGTGTCACGTCGGCACGCTGCCAGGCCCGCTCGAAAAGACGGTCCACCGTTTCGGCTTCCGCCGGCCGGTCCTGCATCCTCAGACTGTCGCGCAGGCCGATGAGCGCCCATCCGTTGTCGGCATGGTCGGCAAGGGCGTCCCGATAGACGTCCTCCGCACGCTCCGCATCGCCTTCGTCCAGCAGCAGGGCGCCCAGGAAATCGCGGGCCGGTAGCGGCCACGGTTCCGGCTCGCTGTAGCCGAGGCCGTCTTCGAGCGTCACCGCGGCCTCCAGACGGTCCGTTGCCGCCGCGCCGTCCCCATCAGCGGCCAGAATTTCGCCGGCCAGGATATTTTCGGCGATGCCGAGCAGACGCCGCTGGCTGTGACGGAAGAAATGATAGGTCGCGTCGGGGTCGGTGGCGTTCCGGGTCGCGACGATCTCCTCCAGCGCCGCCCGGGCGCCGGCTCGCTCGCCGGTGCGCAACTGCGCCAGCCCTCGTGCGAAATTCCACATCGCGTTCTGGAACGCGCTTTCGGGACCGACCGTGCCGGCCAACAGCTGATCCCAGTGGCCGAAGCGAGCCAGCATCAGGTAGCGCTGGTGCTCGTCCTCGGGGCGTTCGACGGCGAGATCGCGAGCCGCGTCGATCGCCACGGCGCTCTGCCCGTCCAGCCAGGCCGAAAACATCAGCATCATCGTGTTGTGGGTCGGATAGACGGCCACGCCGTCGCCCCGCGCCGCGGCCCGGTCGACGCGGCGGGCCGCTTGGTTCGCAGCCACGGCGTCGCCGTATCGGCCGACGTGCACGTAGATGTGCGACGGCATGTGCCGGATGTGGCTGATGCCGGGTATGACCGCAGCCAGCCGGTCGGCGCAGGCCTCGGCGTCCTCCGGTCGCGCCGCCTCGACCGCGTGAATGTAGAGATGGCACGCGCCCGGATGATCGACGTCGACCGTCAGTACCCGCTCCAGCGTCCGGGTGGCGACCACCGTCGCGGGGAACGGTGTGCCGTCGTCACGGTAGAGGTGCCAAGGCCGGAGCATCATCTGCGCTTCCGCCGACAGCGTCTGCACGTCCGTATTCTCCGGATGCGCCGCTGCGGCGGTACGCATCGCGTCCGCGTACGCGCGATTGCCGGCGCCGTGTCCCGGGCCGTCATCCGACCGATAGCGCAGACGCATGGCCCGGATCAGGGCCTCTTCCCAGGCTTCGACGCCGGTTGCCAAGCTGTGCGCCCGCTCCGCCGCTGCAAGGGCGCGGGCTTCGTCGCCCACGCCGGCCGGGTTGTTCTGGTAGGGGCCGGTCACCCAGGCCTCGCCCCACGCGCACATGGCGCACGCGGGGTCGAAGACCTGCGCCTCCCGGAAGCGCAGGATGGCCTCGGCGCGGGCGAACCCGTAGGCGAGGCGGAGGCCCTGGTCGAAGGCCTCCTGGGCCTGCGCCGAGGTGGTGGTGATCGACCGGCCGTAGGTCCCGAGATCGGTGGTGAGGGACTCGGCCTGCCCCTGGGCGGCAGGCACCGCCAGCCCGCCGATGACGGTCCCGACGACGAGCAGCGGTGCGCCTCGATGGATCGAACGCATGTGGCCTGCCCTTTCGAGGAAAGGGGTTGCTCCGATGCCACACGGGGTTCTGCACCCGTACGCGCGATGGAGACTGTCGGGCCCAGCAGCCGGTGACCCTCTTGTACGTCGGGAGTCGTGCCGCCGTTGCAAGAGCCGATGACCCATGGCTCCATTTCGATGTCGGTCAATTCGGCCTAATTTCCTGAAATATCGGAGAATATCGGCGAAAGAAAAAATAATCGCACTCACGCTGCAACCGCTCGAGGGTTTTGCTTACCTTTCGCATGACGGAGCGATCGACAGCAGGCTCGGCCGGCAGCGGAGGTCGGACGCACGGAGGTCGGACG
>JBMCMJ010000084.1:0-10363 GCA_048615135.1 Pseudomonadota bacterium | reverse complement strand
ATGCCTGCCAGCAGCAGCTGCACGATCGAGACCCCCGTCACCGAGCCGTAGATGATCAGCGGGATCGAGGGCGGGAAGATCGGCCCGACGATCGCCGACGCGCAGGTGACGGCGGCGGCGAAGGGGCGGGTGAAGCCCCGCTGGACCATCGCCTTGATCTCGATCCGGCCGAGGCCCGCGACGTCGGCCAGCGCCGCTCCGCTCATGCCGGAGAAAATCAGGCTGGAGAAGATGTTGACCTGGGCGAGGCCGCCGGGTGCACGTCCCACCGCCGTGTCGGCGAAGCGGAAGATGCGCTCGGTGATGCCCGCCTGGTTCATCAGATTGCCGACGAAGATGAACACCGGCACCGCGACCAGGGGGAAGCTGTCGAGCGCATAGGCCATCCGCTGGCCGATCAGCTCGATCGGGAGGTCCGCGTTCAGGATGTAGACGGCCGCCGGGATCAGGATGGCGAGCACGACCGGAAAGCCGAGCACGAACAGGACGACGAAGGCCAGGATGACGAGCAGGCCCAAGGCTCAGCGCTCCTGGCCGAGGTCGGGCAGATCGGGCGGCAGTTCGGCGTCGATGATGACGTAGAGCGGCCGGCGCAACCACGCCTTCGCGAGGATGATCGCGAACTCCAGCGCCGCGAGGGCGAAGCCCAACAACGCTGCGGAGAAGAAGATCCAATAGGGAATGCCCAGGGTCGGGGTGGCGTTGGCGAGGTTGCGCAGCATCGCCACCGCCACCGACACGGTGGCGACGGCGAAGGCCGCGGCACCCGAAGCGGCGATCAGCATCGCCAGCCAGCGCTGCACGACGGCCGGTAGGGCATGGGCAAATTCTTCCATCCGCACGCTGGCCCCGGACGCGATGGTGTAGGGGACCGCCACCATCACGACGCAGATGAGCATGAACCGGGTGAGTTCCTCGGCGCCGATGAAGGGGGCCCGGAACGCTTCGCGCAGCACGACCTGAACCGCCGGCATGGCGATGAGCACGACCAGCAGCATCACGCCGAGGGCCCGCACCGCGAGGCGCACCCGGTCCAGCCAGCGGTCGAGGGCGAAGGTTTCCGGTGCCATCGAGCGGGCTCGCCGCCGCCCCGTGCCGAAGCCGGACGGGGCGGCGGCTGCGGCCGTTACTGGATGGCCGCGATCCTATCGATGTAGGGCGCCCAGCTGGGGAAGTCGGCGTTGACCTGCTCCAGCACGGCGGCGCGGAAGACGTCGATCTTCAACCCGTCCTCGGCGGAGATGAAGGTCATGCCCTTGCCCTCCAGTTCGCCGATCAGCTTCTGTTCGGCTGCCTGCGCCTGGTCCAGGGTCTCGTCGGCGAGATCGTCGAGGGCCTGGAGGATGGCCTCGCGGTCGGCCTCGTCGATCTCCTGCCACGCGCGCTCGTTGACGAACACCGGCAGGACGTTCTGCATGTGCGAGGTCAGCATGACGTGGTCCTGCACCTCGTAGAGCTTGTTGGCGTTGATCATGGTCAGCGGGTTCTCCTGGCCCACCACCATGCCGGTCATCAACGCGGTCGGCAGCTCGCTCACCTCGACCGGCGTGGGGATGGCGCCGAAGCCCTTGATCATCGTCACCCAGAGCTGCAGCGGTACGCCGCGGAATGGCTTGCCCGCCAAGTCCTCCGGCCCGTAGACGGGCTGGTTGGCGGTCATCTGCCGGGCGCCACGGAACAGCCGCCCGACGATCCTGAGGCCACCCTCCTCGACCAGCTTCTCGTTGAACTCCTGCAGGACGTCCGACGAGCGCGGATCCGTGGCGGCGAGGGCGTGCGCGCCGTCGCGGTAGATGAACGGCGCGTTGAACACGGCGATGTCCTCGACCAGCCGGGCCAAGGAGGCGAATTCGTGGTGCGCCATCTGGATCGAGCCGCTGCGCACCCCGTCGATGGTCTCCTGCACGCCGCCGAGTTGCGAGTTGGGGAACACGGTGATCGTCACGCGCCCGTCGGTGACCTCGTCGATCCGCTCCTTGGCGGCCTCCGCGTACCAGTACTGAATGTCGCCCTCGGAGCCGACATGGGCATAACGGATGTTCGTCTGGGCCGAGGCTCCCGGCACCAACCCGGCAAGCCCGAGCCCGGCGGCCAAGCCGACAAGCACAAGGTGGCGTCGCATCATCGTCGATCTCCCTGAGAAGGCCCGCGTTGGCCGCGGGTCCATTAGGCGGATGGGAAAGACATCATGGCGTAACCAAGGTCGCGCGCAAAGCGTCACGGTCCAGGGTCACCCCCCAGCCCGGTGCATCGGGCAGGGTCGTCCGGCCGTTCACGGGCTTTGGCGGCTCGGTGAAGAGCGCGGCTTCGACCTGATCGGCGCCGAGGTGGACCTCGGCGAGCGTGCCACCGGCGAAGCCCGCCACGTGGTGCAGGCAGAACACGCCGCCGCCGCCCGCATCCGACAGCGGCTTGTCGTAAAGCGCCGCCAGCGCCGCCCCCCGGCGGGTCTCGGTCATGCCGCCGTTGTACATCGAATTCGGCATGAAGATGTCGATGCTGCCATGCTCGACCCACTCGCGAAAGCGCTGGCCCGAGCCGTCCATCTGCCCGGCCGAGAGCGGAATGGTGGTCTTGGCGCGCAGTTCGGCCATGTGGCGCGGGTCGCAGTTGACCAGCGGATCCTCGAACCAGGCGATGCCCAAGGGCTCGACCCCGCGGGCGATCGCCACCGCCGCATCGAGCGGGATACCCTCGTTGGCGTCGATCGCGAGCAGCACGGTTTCACCCACGGCCTCACGCACGCTCCGTACCCGCGCGACGTCACGCGCCACGCCGTGCGTCGTCCCGACCAGCACCTTGAGCCGGCAATGGCCCTCGGCGACGAGCAGGCGCGCGACCTCGACCAGTTGGTCGTCGTCGTAGGTCGGAAAGCCGAAGGTGACGTAGACGTCGGCGCCGTCGGCGTGCCCACCCAGGAGGTCCGCGACCCGTTGGCCGGTCGCCTTGCCCCAGAGGTCCCAGCAGGCGAGGTCGATGCACGACATGGCGGCCAAGTTGATCCCGCTCTGCCGCCCGCGCTCGGACACGAGCCGCGCCATGGCCGCGTGCACCTGCTCGACGCGGCGCGGATCGAGCCCCTTCACCGCCGGGCCGAGGTGATGGTTGACCACCGCCGCCGTGCCGTGCGCCAGAAAACGCCCGGTCATGCCGAGGCCGGTGAGCCCGTCCTCGGTCTCGACCTCGCACACCACGCGGAGCGTGTCCCCGGCCGGCTTGCCGCTCACCGGCAGCGTGCCGTGGACCCGATGCACGCTCGCCCGGACGTTGGCGATCCGCACGGGCTCAGGCGTCCGCTGCGACCACCGCACCCGCGGCGATCAGCCGGTCGATGGTGGCGTCGTCGTAGCCGTGCTCGCGCAGCACCTCGCGGGTGTGCTCGCCGTAGAGCGGCGCACCGCGCTCGGGTCCGCCGGGCGTGTCCGAAAGCTTGATCGGCAGGCCGAGGGTCTTGACCTTGCCGAGCGTGGTGTGCGGCACCTCGGTGACCATCTCGCGCGCCAGGGTTTGCGGGTCCCGGTGCATCTCGTTGACGTCGTAGACCGGCCCCGCCGGCACCCCCGCCGCCTCGAACTTCGCCAGCCACTCTTCACTCGGGCGGGTCACGAAGTGCCGGGTCAGTTCCTCTTCCAACTCGTGGAGATGCGCCATCCGGCCGGCATTCTCGCGAAAGCGCGGGTCCTCGGCCAATTCCGGTGCCTCGAGGATCTGCGTGATCCGCAGCCAATTGGTCTGGTTGGCGCCGCCGATGACGATCCAGCCGTCGGCCGTCCGGAACGCCTGATAGGGTGCGTTCAGGGGGTGCGCCGAGCCCATCGGCCCGGGGGCCACGCCGGTGGCCAGCGCGATCGCCGATTGCCAGTAGGTGTGGATGATGCCGGCTTCGTAGAGCGAGGTGTCGACCAGCTGGCCTCGGCCGGTGCGGGTGCGCGCCTGCAGCGCCGCGAGGATACCGATGCAGGCGAGGAGCCCCGCCGTGATGTCGGTCAGCGGCGGCCCGCACTTCATCGGCGGCTCGTCGCGGCTGGCCCCGGTGACGCTCATGATGCCGCTCATCGCCTGGGCGACGAGGTCGAAGCCGCCGCGCTTGGCGTAGGGCCCGGTCCGCCCGAAGCCCGACAGCGCGCACCAGATGAGCCCCGGATTGCGCCCGCGCGCCACCTCGAAGGTGATGCCGAGCTTTTCCAGCGTGTCGGGCCGGTAGTTCTCCACGACCACGTCGGCGGTCGCCATCAGCTCCAAGAGGAGGTCGCGGCCCTGCTCGTTCTTCAGGTCGACGACGATGCCGCGCTTGTTGCGGTTCATCATCAAGAACGAGGCCGCCTCGTCGCCGATCTGCGGCGGCTTGCTGCGGCGGGTGTCGTCGCCGCCCGGGACCTTCTCGACCTTGATCACGTCGGCGCCGAGATCGGCGAGCATCAAGGTGCAGGTCGGCCCCGCCATCACGTGGGTGAGATCGACGACCTTGATGCCCGAAAGGGCGGTCATTTGCCCGTCCACTGCGGCGGGCGCTTGTTCAGGAAGGCGTCCATGCCCTCCTTGAAGTCGCCGCTCATGTAGCAGCTGAGGATCAGGTCCTGGCCCTCGCGGTTGCCCTCGCGCAGGCGGCGGAAGGCCTCCTTGGTGGCCGCGAGCGTCAGCGGCGCGAAGCCCGCCAGCATCTCGGCCAGTTCCGCCGCCCGGCTCATCAGCGTGGCGTGGTCGTCGACCACCTCGGAGAGAAAGCCCGCGGTCCTTGCTTCGTCCGCCAGCATCAGCCGGGCGGTGAAGATCATGTCCTTGGCGCGGCTGGCACCGAAGGCGGCCGCCAGCCGGGCGTAATTGTTCATCGACAGGCAGTTGCCGAGCGTGCGGGCGATCGGAAAGCCGATCTTGGCGTTGCTCATCGCGATGCGCACGTCACAGGCGGTAGCGATGCCGGCTCCGCCCCCGGTGCAGGCGCCGGCGATCGCGGCGATGGTGGGGATCGGCGTGCGCTCGATGAGCGACATCAACGCATCGCCGCGCTCCTCGTAGGCGATCGCGTCCTCGGGCTTGGAAAAGGCGCGGAACTCGGAGATGTCGGTCCCGGCGGCGAAGGCCTTCTCGCCCGCCCCCGTCAGCACCAGCACCTTCAGGTCTTGCTCGTCCTTCACACCCTCGAAGATCTCGCCGAGGCGGTCGTACATGGCGAAGGTGAAGGCGTTGCGGGCGTGCGGCCGGTTGAAGGTGATCCAGCCGACCGCCCCCTTGCGCTCGTAGATCAGGTCCTCGGTCATCGGTTTTCCCCGAAAGGATGCGCGCGCTCGGCGGCGGCGAGCGTGCAGGCCATGGCGAAGGCACGGCGCGTCGGCTCGGGATTGGCCTTGCCGGTGCCGGCGATGTCGTAGGCGGTGCCGTGGGCGGGGGTGGTAATGGGCACCGGCAGGCCGCCGAGCGCCGTCACCCCGCTCTCGAAGCCCAAGAGCTTGATCGCGATCTGCCCCTGGTCGTGGTACATCGTCAAAACCGCGTCGTAGACGCCGTCGCGCGCCTTCAAGAAGACGGTATCCGACGGAAACGGGCCTTCCACGTCGAGCCCCTCGGCCTTCGCCGCCAGGACCGCCGGGGCGATGATCCGGTCGTCCTCGTCGCCGAACGCCCCGCCCTCGCCGGCATGGGGGTTGAGCGCTGCCACGGCGATGCGTGGATGCGCGATGCCCGAGGCCCGCATGGTGCGATCGGTCAGCGCCAACCGCTCGACGATCCGCTCGACCGACAACAGCCCCGCCACCTCGCGCAGCGGCACGTGCGAGGTCACCCGCGCGTTCCACAAGCTCTCCAGCACGTTGAACTCGCCGACGGCGGCATCCACGCCCAACTCGTGGACCATGTATTCCAGCTCGTCGTTGAACGGGTTGCCGCCGAGCTTGAGCGCCTGCTTGTTGAACGGGGTGAAGGTGATGGCGTCGACCTTGCCGTCGCGGGCGAGATGCAGCGCGGTCTTCAGGTTCTCCAGCACCGAGCGGCCACCCGCCGCCGAAACCTCGCCGCGCGTGATCGTGGCGGGATCGAGGTTACCCATGTCGACCACGACCACCGGCGCGTTGCTCGCGAGCGCCGCCTCGACGTCCTGGACGACCGGCAGGTCGAGGTGGACGCCCAGCACCCGCTCGCCCTCGGCCAACACCCGGCGATCGCCGATGATGGTCACCCTGGCGTCCGTGGCGATCTCGCCCCGCGCGAGCAGGCCGGCCATCAACTCGGCGCCGATGCCGGCGGGGTCGCCCATCACCCAGGCGATGCGGACCGTCATGGGCCTCTCCTCAGCGGTAGAAGGTCTCGACCAGGAACAGCGGGATGAAGGGGACGTAGGTCACCAGCATCAGGACGATGAAGAGCACCCCGATGAACCAGATGTTGACCTTCGTCACGTCCCACACGTCGACCTTGGCGATCGAGCAGGCCGTCATCAGCACGCTCGCGACCGGCGGCGTCTGCTGGCCGATGGCGAGATTGAGCGTGACGATGATACCGAACTGGACCGGATCGACGCCGATGGCGGTGGCGATCGGGAACACGATCGGCACGACCAGGATGATCGCCGCGGCCCCGTGGAGGAACATGCCCACCACCAGGAAGAGCGCGTTGAGCATCGCCAGCACGAGGATCGGGTCGGAGGTGACCGACAACATCCACGCGGTGAGCTGCTGCGGCACGCGCGTCTCGGTCAGGTAGAGACCAAGGAATGCCGAGGCCGCGACGAGCAGCATGACCACGGCCGTCTGCACCACGCCGTCGATCATGGCGGTGTAGAGCAGGCGCAGGTTCATCTCGCGGTAGATGAAGGTGCCGACGATCAAGGCGGTCAGCACCGCGAGGCCGGCCGCCTCGGTGGCGGTGAAGATGCCGCCGAAGATGCCGCCCAGGATGATGACCGGCACGAGCAGAGCCCAGAACGCGGCCTTGAAGGTCTCCCACACCCGCCGCAGCCGGAAGACCTCCTCGACCGGGAAGTTGTAACGAACGGCGAAACCGTAGGCGAGCAGAAACATCAAGAAGGCGCCGATCAGCCCCGGAATGATGCCGGCCACGAACAGCTGCACGATCGAGGTGTCGGTCGTCGCCCCGTAGAGGATCATCGGGATCGACGGCGGGATGATGATGGCGAGCGACGCCGAGGAACTGGTGATGGCGGCGGTGAAGTTGGCGGGATAGCCGCGCTTCTTCATCGCCGGCATCAGGATCGAGCCGAGGGCGGCGACGTCGGCCACCGCCGAGCCGGAGATCTCGGCGAAGAACAGCGACGTGCCGACGTTGACCATGGCAAGGCCGCCGCGGACGAAGCCGACGATCGCCGAGACGAAGGCGATCAGGCGCTGCGAGATGCCGGTCGTGTTCATGATCGCGCCGGCGAACACGAACAAGGGGATGGCGATCAGCGGGAAGCTGCGGGCCCCCTGATACAGCGAGATCGCCATGTTCAAAAGGCCGTCGAAGCCGCCGGTCGCCCAGTAGGCGACCATCGCCGCGAAGCCCAGCGAGACGGCGATCGGCGTGTTGATCGCCAGAAAAAAGACGAAGATGGCGAGGACCAGAAGCGGGCTCATCAGGAGGCGACCTCGATCTCGTGGCCCATTTCACCGGGCCGGGCACCGGTCGCCGCCTCGCGGATCTTGTCCGGCAGGGTGAGCAGTTCCGCCGTGATGAACAGGACCGCGCCGATCGGGATGACCGACATGGTGAGCGAGACGCTGACCCACGGCAGCGAGGCCAGCGTGTCGAACTGCAGGAGATCGATCACCTGCAGACCGAAATACGCGACCAGGGCGAAAAAGCCGATGATCGCCGCCTCGCTCAGGAGGAGCAGCGGCAGCCGGATGACCGGCGGCAGCATCGCCATCAGGTTCGGAAAGCCCAGATGCGCCCGGCGCAGGGCAGCGAGCGCCGCCCCGTAATAGGTGAGCCAGGCGAGCAGCACCGAGGCAACCTCGTCGTACCAAGTGAGTGACGCGCCGGCGGAACGGAAACCGACGGCCGCGATCACCAGAACGGCGAGGCTCGTCATCAGGATCAACGAGATGACGATCAGGAAGAATTCGAGGACACGGTGGAGAGCACGGACGACGGTCATCGCTGCGACGCCTCCGCGCGCGAGTTCGATCGAAGCATCGTCCGGCCCTCCCCCCTGGTGCGTTCGGCTCAGCAGCCGTCGGCCAACTCCAGCGCCTTGTCGATCAGCTCCTGCCCGCCCGGCACCTCTTCCGCGAACCTCTCGTAGACCGGCTTGCTGCCGGCAACGAACGCGTCACGGTCGGCGACGTTGAACTCCATACCGTCGGCGATCAGCTGGTCGCGCACCTCGGTCTCAAGCCGTGCGGCGGTCTCGTGGACCCACGGCATCAAGTTGCGACCTTCCTCGACCAGCGCCTGCTGCACGTCCTCGGGGTAGCTGTTGAACTTGCGCACGCTCACCACCGGGAAGCTCGGCGTGTAGACGTGGCGGGTTTCGGTCAGGTAGCGCTGCACCTCCTGGAAGCGGCCGCTCGCGATGTTGACGTAGGGGTTCTCCTGGCCGTCCATCACGCCGGTCTGGAGGGCGACGAACACCTCGGAGAAGGCGAGCGGGGTCGGGTTGGCGCCGTAGGCCTCGAACATCCGCACCCGCCACACGCCGCGCGGGGTACGCAGCTTGATGCCTTCCAGGTCCTCCGGCGTGTTGATCGGCCGGACGTTGTTGGTGATGTGGCGGAAGCCGTTTTCCCAGACACCCAGGATCTTGGCACCGCGCGCCTCGGCCTTCGGCGCCAGGATCGGCCACACGATGTGCTCGGCGATGCACGCCATGTGCTCGCGGCTGGCGACCAGATAGGGCAGATCGAACAGGCCGAACTCGGGCACCAGCGTCGACATGATGGTCGAGGGCTGGGAGATGTCCTGGGTGCCGAGCCGCACCTTCTGCAGCATCTCCTCGTCGTTGCCGATCTGGCTCGAGTGGTAGACCTCGATCTGGCCCCAGTCGCCGATCCGTTCATTCACCCGGTCGGCGAACTCGCGCAGGCCGATATATTGCATCGCCCCCGGCTGGTTGGTCGTGCCCGCCTGGATCTCGACGCCCTGCGCCCGCACTTCGCCGCCGGCAGCGACCATCAGGGCCGCCGCCGCAGCCCAAACCATACCCGTCACGCGCTTCTGCATGCCCTAGCCTCCCCTGGCTGGTGACGTTCGATCGACCCGGCACCGGGCCGACATCCACGCCTATTGGTGGGACGGTGGCATGCAACAGGTGCACCGTCAATCGTCGATCCGGGAAGCTTTTGCTCGAGATGCAGCGGCCGGAGCGAGGTGCGGCGAGTGCGGTCCGCCACCGATTGCATGCGACCTGCAACGCCCTCGGGCGTCAGCCGAAAGCGCGACCGTTCGTCGCGGCCAGTTCGGCGGCAAGCCGTGGCCGGGCAACGCGCCAGCCGGCGCGCAGATGCGCCTGCAGGAGGGCGGCCAGGAGCTCGCCGTCGCGGGCGCGCAGCGCATCCATGATCACCTCGTGCTCGTGCACGGCCCGTCGCCAGCGCGTGGCATCACGGTTGCCGGCAAAGCGGTAGCGCTGCACCCGGCCGCTCTCGCGGGCGTGGATGCGGGCGACCGTACGGTTGCCGGATGCCTCGACGATCGCCCGGTGGATCGCTTGGTTGACGCGGAAATAGCCCATCAGGTCGCCGACTTCGGCACGGGCCACCATCTCCTCGTGCAGCCGTTCGATCCGCTCGAGACCGCTCGGCGAGAGGCGGGCGCAGACGAGCGGCGCTGCCATCCCCTCGAGCATCATCAAGACGCCCATGACCTCGTCGACGTCCTCCGCGTCGAGCCAGGGGACCAGCGCGCCCCGGTTGGGCTCGAGCACGACGAGCCCCTCGCTCGCGAGGATCTTGAGCGCCTCGCGCAAGGGCGTGCGCGACAGCCCCAATTGCTCGCCGATCGCCCGCTCGGTGATGCGGCTGCCCGGCGGGAGTTCGCCGTCGATGATCATCTCCCGCAGACGCTCGACCGCGATCCGCGTCCGGGTCCCGCGCTGGCCCTGTTCTGCAGTTGGGGCGACGTCGTTGTCGGCGGATGGAGGCATGCAACCCGTTGCGTTTCGTGCCGCGATCCCCGCGAACGCAGCGGTCCCCCGCGGCCATCGCACGCACGAGCGACCCTGACAAGTTCGGCCGATGCAGGGCTGCGCCAGGAAGGATCGGGGGGCTTTTGGCCCCCCGCGCCCCCCGGCGACGGCAGAGCCGTCGCCACGCAAATCGCCGACGGCCCTGGCCGTCGGTCGGGGATCAGGGGGCCAAAAGCCCCCTGAATCCTTCACGAACCCTTCACACCGGACACAACGCCCATCCGCTCGCGCCCGTGCTCTAGC
>JBMCMJ010000083.1:0-10370 GCA_048615135.1 Pseudomonadota bacterium | reverse complement strand
TCGATCAGGTCGCGGGTGTAGGCCTCTTTGGCCGTGCCCTGGCGGAGGGTGGCGACGTCGAGGTGTTCGACGATCAGGCCCGCCTGCATGACGGCGATGTGTTCGGCGAGGTGGGCGACGACGGCGAGGTCGTGGCTGACGAGGAGGTAGGTGAGGCCGCGTTCGCGGCGGAGGCGATCGAGCAGGTTGAGGATTTCCGCCTGGACGGAGACATCCAGGGCGGAGGTGGGCTCGTCGAGGAGGAGGACGCGGGGCTCGAGGATCAGCGCACGGGCGATGGCCACGCGCTGGCGCTGGCCGCCCGAGAGTTGGTGCGGGAAGCGGAAGCGGAAGGCGGGCTCGAGGCCGACTTCGCGGAGCACGGCCTCGATGCGGCGGTGCCGGTCGCCGAGGCCGTGGATGGCAAGGGGTTCGGCGAGGGTGGCCTGGACGGTGAAGCGGGGGTGGAGCGAGCCGTAGGGGTCCTGGAAGACCATCTGCACCCGGCGGAAGAAGGGCCTGGGCGGGTGGCGGGTGAGCCCCTCGCCCGCGATCTCGATGCGCCCCTGCCACTGACGCTCGAGGGCGCAGAGCACGCGCAGCACGGTGGATTTGCCGGAGCCGCTCTCGCCGACGAGGCCGAAGCTGGCGCCTTCTTCGACCGCAAAGGAGACACCGTCGAGGGCGCGCACGGCGTCGGGGCCGTGGCCGTAGTGGACCCGGAGATCGTCGACGCGGATCATTCGGCGACCTCCTCGCCGAAGCGGTAGACCGGGCCTTCGAGCCATGCGGGGTCGCGTTCGAGCGTGGCGAGCGTTGTCGTGCGTTCGTCGAGGCGCGGCAGCGAGGCGAGCAGGCCCCGGCTGTAGGGGTGGCGGCAGTGGTGCAGGTCCTTGGCCGCGAGTTCCTCGACCACCCGGCCGGCATAGAGGATGAGGACGCGGTCGCAGAAGGAGGCGACGAGGTTGAGGTCGTGGCTGATGAGGATCAGCCCCATGCCGCGCCGCTCGACGAGGTCGTCCATGATCCGCAGGATTTCCTTGCGGACGGTGACGTCGAGGGCGGAGGTGGCTTCGTCGGCGATCAGCAGTTCCGGGTCGGCGATCAGCATCATGGCGATCATCGCCCGCTGGCCCATGCCGCCGGAGAGTTCGTGGGCGTAGGCGCGATAGACCCGCTCGGGATCGCGGATCTGCACGGCCTCCAGGGTGGCGAGCACCCGCCGGCGCAGTTCGGCCTTGCCCAACCGCTCGCGGCTGTGGGTGACGAGCGTTTCCGCGATCTGCCGGCCGATCGGCATGACCGGGTTCAGCGAGAAGCGCGGGTCCTGCATGACCATGGTGACGTGGCGGCCGCGCAACTCGCGCAAGGTCCGCGGGTTCATCGCCAGGATGTCGCGGCCCTGAAAGGCGAGGCGCTCGGCGCGGAGGTCGGCCGTGTCCGGCAGGAGGCGGAGGATCGCCCGGCCGATGGTCGATTTGCCGGAGCCGCTCTCGCCGACGATGCCGAGCTTCTCCTGGCCGAGGGTGAAGGAGACCCCGCGCACGGCGGGCACGAGCCCGCGCGGCCCGCGAAAGCCGACCTCGAGCCGGCGGACGTCGAGCAGGGGTTCGCTCATCGCCCCTGGCTCTTCGGGTCGAGCAGGTCGCGGAGACCGTCGCCCAGGAGGTTGAAGCCGAGACTGACGAGGCAGATGGCGATGCCGGGGATGGTCGCCACCCACCACTGGTCGAGCAGATAGGCGCGGCCGGTGGAGATCATCGCCCCCCATTCGGGGGCCGGCGGCTGGGCGCCGAGGCCCAGAAAGCCCAGCCCCGCGGCGGTGAGGATGATGCCCGCCATGTCGAGCGTCACCCGGACGATCAGGGACGGCAGGCAGAGCGGCATGACGTGGCGGAGGATGATCCGCCCGGAGCCGGCACCCTGGATGCGCACGGCGGCGATGAAGTCGGCGCGGCGGAGCGTCAGGGTCTCGGCACGGGCGATGCGGGCATAGGCGGGCCAGGCGGTGATGGCGATGGCGATCACCGCATTCTCGATGCCGGGGCCGAGCGCGGCAACGAAGGCGAGCGCCAGGATCAGCCGGGGAAAGGCCAGAAAGATATCGGTCAGGCGCATCAGCACGGTGTCGATCCAGCCGCCGAGATAACCTGCGACGGTGCCGACCAAGAGGCCCACCGGCGCGGCGATGACGACGACGAGGGTGACGATGTAGAGGGTGATGCGGGAGCCGTGGATGATGCGGCTCAGGATGTCGCGGCCGAGTTCGTCGGTGCCGAGCCAATGCGCCGCCGAGGGTGGCTGCAGCCGATTGGCCAGATTCTGGACGTTCGGATCGTAGGGGGCCAGCCAGGGGGCGAAGGCCGCAACGAGCAGCAGCAGCAGGATCAGGCCGAGGCCGACCATGGCCAGCCGGTTGCGGGTGAAGGCCAGCCAGGCGAGCCACGCTTGGCCGAGGCGGGCCTGGAGCGAGGAGGTCGGCCGGTCGGAGAGGAGCCAGGCGCGCCAGCCGGCCAGCGGCGATGATGTGCTCATCGGGCGCGCGGATCGACGAGCCGGTAGAGCACGTCGCTCAGGAGGTTCACGCCGACGAAGATGACGCCGACGACGATGGTGGCGCCGAGCACCGCCGCCATGTCGGCCGCGAGCAGCGCGTTGGTCAGGTAGCGGCCGAGGCCCGGCCAGGAGAACACCGTCTCGGTCAAGACCGAGCCCTCGAGCAGGCTGGCGTAGGAGAGCGCGACGACCGTGATCAGCGGCACCTGGATGTTGCCGAAGGCATGGACCCAGATCACCCGCGCCTCGCTCACCCCCTTCACCCGTGCGGTGGTGACGTATTCCTGGCTCAGCTGTTCGAGCATGAGCGAGCGGGTCATGCGGCTGATGTAGGCGAGCGAGAAATAGCCCAGGAGCGAGGCCGGCAAAATCAGGTGATGCAGGGCGTTGCGGAACACACCCCATTCGCCGGCCATGGCCGCGTCGATCAGGATGATGCCGGTGCGCGGCTCGACGATGCCCTCGTGGAAGAAGTCGAGCCGGCCGGCGCCGCCGACCCAGCCCAGTTTGGCGTAGAAGACGAGCAGGCCGACGAGGCCCAGCCAGAAGATCGGCACCGAATAGCCGACGAGGCCGACGATCCGCACCGTCTGGTCGAACCAGCCGTCGCGATGGGCGGCGGCGAGCACGCCCATCGGCACGCCCAGGACCACGCCGATCAGAATGCCGAGCGTGGCGAGTTCCAGCGTCGCCGGAAAGACGCGCAGGATGTCCTCGGCGACCGGCCGACCGGTCAGGATCGAGGTGCCGAAGTCGCCCTGCAGCACCTGGCCGACATAGATCAGGAACTGTCGCCAGAGGGGGAGGTTCAGGCCCAGTTCCTCGCGGACGCGTTCCAGCACGTGCTCCGGCGCCCGCTCGCCGACCACTGCCAGCGCCGGATCGATGGGGATGACCCGGCCGATGACGAAGGTGACGAGCAGCAGGCCCAGAAAGGTGAGGGCAAGGGCCAGCAGGAGGGAGCCGAGCGAGCGTGCGCTCCGGGAGAGACGCACGCCCAGAAGGCTCGGCGGTGCCGGTGCCGCACGGTCGGTCATGCGCGGGCGGTCAGTTCTTCGTTACGCTCGAGAAGCGGTTGCCATCGGCCGTCGGCGCGAGGCGGAAACCCTCGACGTTCGGCCGCACCGCCGCGATGTCGGTGCTCTGGAAGAGCATGACGAAAGGCGAGACCTCCTGCCAGTCGCGGATCAGGTCCTGGTAGCCGGCCGCCCGGGTGGCCTCGTCCGCTTCCAGCGTCAGCGCCTGCACGCGCTCGGTCAGGTCTTCGTCCAGCCACGAATTGCGCCAGGCGAGCGGCTTGGCGGCGGCATCGTCGCTGTTGTCGGCGTTGGCGACGAATACGGCGTTGGTCGCCGGGTCGAAATAGTCGATGCCCCAGGTGCCGAGATAGATGTCGTGCTCGCGCGCCCGATAGGCGGTGAGGGCCGTGCGCGCGTCGCTGGAGAGGATCTCCAATTCGATGCCGGCCTGGGCGAAGGTCGCCTGGATGGCCTGGGCCGTATCCATGCGCTCTTGATGGGTCGAGACGTGGACCGAAAGGTCGAAACCGTCGGCGTAGCCGGCTTCGGCGAGCAAGGCCTTCGCCTTTTCGATGTCGAGCGCGAAGGGCCGGCTGTCGACGAAGCCGAGCATACCGGCGGGCAGGAAGGTCTGGTTGACCGTCCAGGCGTCGCGCATGAACGTCCGGGCCATGCCGTCGTAGTCGACGAGGTGCTTGAGGGCTTGGCGAACGCGCACATCGTCGAGCGGCGGCTTCGCCACGTTGAGGCCCATGTAGAGTTGGGTGCCGAGCGCGCGGGAGACGATCTGCAGGGTGCCGGCGGCGCGGAGCGGATCGATCTGATCGGCCGTCAGGTTGCGGGCGACGTCGACGTCACCCTCCTCGACAAGCAAGCGTTGCGTCGCGGGTTCCGGCACGTAGCGCCACATCAGCCGCGCCAGTTCGGCCGGACCCGCCCAATGCGCGTCGAAGCGGCTCGCCAGGATGCGCTCGTTCGGCACCATCTGGTCGAGACGATAGGGCCCCGTGCCGGCGGCGCGGGTCTTGAGCCATTCGTTGCCCCAGTCGCCCTCGACCTCGTTTTCCTGCAACAGCCGGCTGTCGACGATCGAGAAGTTCTTGCCGCCGATCACGTTGAGGACGAACGACGGCGCATAAGCTTGGTCGAGAGTCATGGTAAAGGTGCGGGCGTCGGGTGCCGCCAGCACCTCCGCGTGGTTGTCGGGGGTGATGCCGAGGTCGTGGATCAAGAACGCCGGCCCCTTGTCCATCGCCGCCAGCCGGGCGAACGAATAGACGACGTCCTCGGCCGTCAGGGGATTGCCCGAGTGGAAGGTGACGCCCTCGCGCAGGGTGAAGGTGAAGGTGCGACCGTCCTCGCTGACCGTCCAGCTCTCGGCGAGCCGCGGCCTGATCACCGAGGTGTCGTCGAGGTCGTAGCTGACCAGCGTGTCGTAGGTGTTGGCGGCCACCTCGAAGGTCGAGATCTCGTACATCTCGGCGGGATCGAGCGAGATGATGTCGTCGAACCGCCACGCCATGACGAGCGCATCGTCCGGGGTCTGGGCGATGGCGGCGGGGGTGGTGGCCAGCGCGGTCGCGAGCACGGCGGATCGCAACAGGGTTCGCATCATGGCGTCGGGCCCTCTCCAGTCGGCTTGTCGGGCGAGCGTTAGAGAACGCCCCGAGCGCTGACAAGCGAGGCCCCTACCCTACCTTAAGCCAGCGAGACGAGCCGGCCATGGCCGCGCAACAGCTCCACCAGCGGTGCGTGCGGCAGCGCCCGCACGCGGCGGCCAAGCCGGCCCTCCATGTCGCGGTTCACCACGAGCGCGTTGATCACCGCCTCGTCGGTCGCCTCGATCGCCGCGCGGAACAGGGGATCGAGCGCCGGGTCGGGGACGAAGTCGGCGCGGGCGAGACCGTCGCGCCGCGCCACCGCGTCGCCGTTGGCCGTGGTGAACGCGAGGAACAGGTCGCCCGAGCCGTGATGCGCGTTGGCCCCGGAGCGGGCGATGCCGAGGGCGGCTCGCCGGGCGAGCCGTTGCAGTTGGTGCGGCAGCAGCGGCGCGTCGGTCGCGAGCACGCCGATGATCGAACTGCCCTTGGCGGTCGGTGCGTCCGGCTGGCGTCCGCCACCCGGCGGCAAGGCCCGCCCGACCGGCAAGCCGCCGATCAGAAGTTCCTCCTGACGGCCGAAATTGGCTTGGACGAAGGCGCCGAGCGTCACCTGCGCGCCCGCGACCTCGACCACGCGCGAGGCGGTCCCGGAGCCGCCCTTGAAGCCGTAGGCGATCATGCCGGTGCCGCCGCCGACGCTGCCCTCCTCGATCGGGCCGGACTTGGCGGCGTCGATCGCGGCGAAGGTCGTCTCGGCGGTGACGGCGAAGCGGTCGATGTCGTTCAGCCAGCCGTCGAAGGTCTCGGCCGCCACCGGCAGACCCCAGTCAGCGAGCGTCGCCCGCCCGCGCCGAGCCAGCGCCCATTGCAGCGTGGCATCGCGCGTGACGCCGCAGGCGAAGGTGTTGGTGAGCGTGATCGGCAGCTCGCACAGGCCCGTCTCGGCGATCATGTGCGCGCCGCTCAGCTCGCCATTGCCGTTGAGGCTGAACATGCCGGCCCAGACGGGCGAATCGAACCCTTCGCGGCCGCGCGGCAGGATCGCGGTCACCCCGGTGCGGATGCGGGCACCGTCCGCACGATCCTCGATCAGGGTGGCGTAGCCGACCTCGACGCCCGCAATGTCGGTGAGCGCGCCGAGCGGACCCGGCTTGCCGTCGAACGGAATGCCGAGGGCGCGGGCCCGCGGCGCTCCCGAGGACGTGCAGTCGGACGAAGCAGTGCTGGCCATGCGGCGGCCCTCTCGAGCGGTCGAGGCTTCTTGGTAGGCTGCGCGATCGCGGAACCCAAGGGGCAAGCTGCTCAGCCGTCCGCCGGCACCCGTCCCGGCAGGGGCAGCACCACCGGTTCGGGCCAGAGGCCGCGCTGTGTCAGCGTGCGCGCCAGCTCGTCGGGCGGCACGGGTCGGGCGAACCAGAAGCCCTGGGCGATGGCGCAGCCTTCCTGGCGCAGGAAGTCGGCTTGCGCCGCGTTCTCCACCCCCTCGGCAACGACCTCGAGGCGCAGGCTCCTGCCCAGTGCGATGATCGCGCGCGGCAGCACGTAGGCGTCGGGCGCCTCGCCGAGCTTTTGGATGAACGACCGATCGATCTTGAGCCGGTTGAGCGGCAGGCCGTTCAGATAGGCGAGCGAAGAGTAGCCGGTGCCGAAATCGTCCACCGCCACGGTGACACCCAGTTGGCGGAGTGCCTCGAGGCTGCGGCAGACGATCGGCATGGCCCGCATGATCATGGTCTCGGTGACCTCGATCTCGAGCCGCCACGGCTCGAGCCCCATCTCCCGCAGCGTGGCGATGACCAGCTCGACCAACTCCGGCCGTTCCAACTCGCGGACCGCGAGGTTGACGGCCATGCTCGGCACCCACAGGCCGTCTCGTTCCCAGGCGACCATTTGCCGGCACGCCTCGCGCAGTACCCAGGCGCCGATCTCGCCGACGAGACCGATGTCCTCCGCGACGGGCACGAAGACGGCAGGCGGCACCTCGCCCAGTTCCGCGCTGTGCCAACGCACGAGCGCCTCGACCCCTGCCAGTTCGTTGGTCACGAGATCGACCTGCGGCTGATAGACGAGCCGCAGCTCACCCCGGCCGACCGCTTGGCGAAGCCCGTTCTCCAGGGCGAGGCGATGCTCGACCTCCTCGGCCATCGCCGGATCGAACAACTCGATCCGCCGGCGCCCCTCGGCCTTGGCCCGACACATCGCCATGTCGGCGTTCTTCAGCAGGGTCTCGGCGTCCCGGGCGTCGTCCGGATAGAGCGAGGCGCCCAGCCTCGCCGTCACGTACAGGTCGTGTCCGGCGACGTGGAACGGTTCGTCGAACGCGGCCATCAGCCGCTCGGCGAATGCCGGCAGCTCCGCACGGGTGCAGCCCTCCGCCAACACCACGAATTCATCGCCGCCGAAGCGGGCGAGGAAATCCTGCGGGCCAATCAGGTGCTGCAGGCGCATGGCCGCCTGGATCAACAGGGCATCCCCCGCCGTATGACCCAGGCCGTCGTTGATCGTCTTCAGGCGATCGAGAGCGACGAACATCAAGGCGAACCCGCTCGGCGCATGGCGCGCGCGTTCGAGCGTCGCATCGAGCCGCTGCTCCAGCCGCAGGCGGTTCGCCAAGCCGGTCAGCGGATCGTGATGGGCGAGATAATCGAGCTTGGTCTTGGATCGGTCGAGATCGGTGATGTCGCCGAACACACCGACATAGCCGTCGAGCCGGCCGCGCTCGCGCTCCACCGTGGCGAGGGTGAGCCAAACCGGGAAGATCGCGCCATCGCGGCGGACGAGCCGCAGGTCGCCGGCCCAGCTGCCGCGTCGGCGCAGCGTTCGAGTGATGCGCGGCTCGCCGAGCAGCCGCTCGCCCGGCCCGAGCAGAAAGAGCGGCCGACGGCCGACCACCTCGGCCTCGCCATAGCCGGTCATCTCGACGAACGCCCGGTTGACGTAGAGGATGCGGCCGCGGGCGTCACCGATGACCACCGCCTCGGCGGCGCTCTCGAAGGCCTTGGCGGTGAGGCAGAGCCGACGCTCCGCCTGCTTCAACGGTCCGAGGTCGACGTCCAGGCAGAACAGCTCCGCCTCGCCCGCCGCATTGCGCTGCAGCGTGTGGCTCGCATAGACGGGCACCGGTGTGCCGTCCTTCCGCTGTAGGGTCAGTTCCGCGGCGGGGATCGGCACGCCCTCGTCGATCCAAGCGCGGATCGCGCCCCGAACGGCCGAGCGCATCGGCGGCGGGATGATCAGGTCCTCGAGCCGCCGGCCCATCGCCTCGTCGCGGCTGTAGCCGTAGAGTTCTTCGCTCGCCCGGTTCCAGTAAATCACTCGGCGCCGGGCGTCGTAGCCCTGCACGGCGATACTGTGGATGTTCTCGAACAGGGCGCGGAACCGTTGCTCGTTGGCCGCGAGATCGACCTCGCGGACCTTGCGTTCGGTGATGTCCAGGTGGATGCCCACGAACCGGCGCGGCCGACCCTCGGCGTCGGGATCGAGCCCGGTCAGGTGGTCGAGCACCCAGACCCAATGGCCCGCCCGGTGCCGCACGCGGTATTCGATCGCAACGGACGGCGCCTGCTCGCGCGCCGGCACATCGAACGTGCGGCGGACGAGCGGTAGGTCGTCCGGGTGGATCAGTGACCACCAGGTCGCGCCGTCGCGCTCGGGATCGTCGGCCGGATAGCCGAGCATGGTCCAGTACCGTCCGCCGTGGATGATGGTGCCGCTCGTGGTGTCGAAGTGATAGATGCCGAAGCCGCAGGCCTCGACATCGCGGCAGGTGCAGATCGCCTCGGTCTGCGCCTGGGCGAAGCGGAACCAGAAGACCTCGCGTTCGCTCCCGCCCTGTCCCCGGGCGTCGATGCCGGCGATCGCTTCGAGCAGAAACCGCTCGCCGTCGGGCCGGACGTAGCGGACGCGCAGGCGGCTCGGCCCCGACCGCGGCTCGGCGGCGCCGGGTTCGGCGAGCCAGGCGCGCAACAGCGGGCGGTCGGCTTCGTGGACGCGGCCGAACAGGCGCTCGGGGTCGGCGCACAGCGCTGCGGCCGCGAGCCCGAGCAGATCCGCCGCCGCGTCGCTCATCGCAAGGAAGCGAACAGCGCCGGTGGGCTCGACGACGTGACGGCTGACCAAGCCGGGCCAAGCCGTCGGCGCGAGGTCACCCGAGCGAACGGGTTCGTCCAGGAGCCTGGCCAAGAGCGTCTCCCTGGGCGCCGCGCCATGAAGGGGCAGCGCGGCAAAGCTCGATACCTCGATGCTGGGCACGAAAGCTTAAGGGCCGCTTAAGACGCGGGCCTCCTCAGGAACGCCACGTCCTTCACGGGGCTCTCGAAGGCCAGCCCGCGCGCGGCCGCGACGTGGGCCAGCGTGGCGCGCCGATAGAAGACGACGTGGGTCGGATCGCGCCGGTAGTGCCAGCGGGCGAAGCGGGCGTCGTCGGTCTGAAAGCAGGTCATGACCGCGAGCACCCCGCCCGGCTCCAGCAGGCCCGCGAGCAGATCGAACGTCCCGGCCGGGTCGTGCAGGTGCTCGACCACCTCCATCGCCGCAACGAAGGCGTAGGTACAGCCGAGCGGGGCCGGATCGGGGAAGAAGGAGGGGTCGTAGCGGGCAACATGGTGGCCCGCGTCCTCGAGCAGGGCAGCGAGGGCCGAGGCAGGCCCGCAGCCGAAGTCGAGGCCGGAAGCGCCGGGCGGCAGGCGCTGGAGCAGCGGTTCGGCCAGCCGCGCGGCGAAGCGGCGATAGCCCGGATCGGCGGGGTCGTTGCGGTGCAGCGCGTAGACCGCACGCTCCTCGTCCAGGCTCGGGTAGTGACGCGGATCGAGAAAGCGCGCCTCGCACACCCCGCAGCGCCCGTAGTCGCGGCCGTCGACGGTGAGGAACGGCAGCGCGCCGGGCGCGCGACAGACGGGGCACATGGACGTCACGGCGGCACCGCCTGTGGATGAAATTCCCGCCGCTAAGGGCTCCGCCCCCAGACCCCCAAAGGTAAAGAAAAAAAGACTCAAGGGGTAAGCGTCCTGGCGACCCGGAAACCCAGAACGACGTGCCGGTCGCCGCGCCCGACCCTGATGCGGATCGCCGAGCGGAGGCCCCCCGGAGCGTGGTTCCAGGAACCGCCGCGCACCACCCGCAGCGAACAATCGCCACCATTCGCTTCGAACCAGGGCGACGCGTCGGCGGGGGCGCCCGCGTAGGTCGCGTGCCAGCAGTCCTCGACCCACTCCCA
>JBMCMJ010000082.1:0-10448 GCA_048615135.1 Pseudomonadota bacterium | reverse complement strand
CTGACGGTCGTCTACGGCGTCAACCACGACGCCCTGACCGGCGATCACGTGGTCGTCTCCAACGCGTCGTGCACCACCAATTGCCTGGCGCCGGTGGCCAAGGTGCTGCACGAGACGGTCGGCATCGTGCGCGGCCACATGACCACCATCCACAGCTACACCAACGACCAGCGGATCCTCGACGTCGTCCACAGCGACATGCGTCGCGCTCGGGCGGCCGCGGTGTCGATGATCCCGACCTCGACCGGTGCGGCGAAGGCGGTGGGCCTCGTGCTGCCGGATCTGAAGGGCAAACTCGACGGCGTCGCCATCCGCGTGCCGACCCCGAACGTCTCGATGGTCGACCTCACCTTCGTGCCGGGCCGGAAGACGTCGGCCGACGAGATCAACGAGGCGCTGCGGGCTGCAGCCGAAGGCCCGCTGAAGGGCGTCCTTGCCGCCACCGCGGCACCGCTCGTGTCGGTCGACTTCAACCACGATCCGGCAAGTTCCACCGTCGATCTCGCTTCGACCAAGGTGATCGAAGGCGAACTCGTCCGCGTGGCGTCCTGGTACGACAACGAGTGGGGCTTTTCGAACCGGATGTGCGATACCGCCGTGGTTATGGCGGGGCGCTGATCCGACGCTCCCACGCTTCGGTCCGGATGCGGCGGCCATGAGCCGGCCGCCGCATCCGCCGGACCGTCGACTGCTGGTGTTTCTCGCAGAGAACGCCGCCGTCGGCGTGATGGTGGCGGCCGTCGTCACCTATCTCATCATCAAGTCCGACGCGTTCGGGATCGCGTCGATGGCGGCGAATTCCAGTAACGGTTGGTTGGCGCTGCTGCTGCTGTTCTGCGGTCTCGCCGTGACCTTCGCGAGCCTCGCGATGGGCACGGCGATCTTTCTGTTGCCCAAGGACGAGGATCGCTGGCGCTGAGCCCTTCGGCGGGTCTCACCGGTTCGGGTAACGATAGTAGACGTGGTCGTCGATCTGCACGAGCTTGGTCAGCGAGCGCGCCCAACTCGGCCGCACATAGGTGGCGTGGTAGTGCGTCGCCCCGGCCGTCGGATCCTCGGTCAGGCCGCCGACCGCGGCGATCGACACTTCGACGATCTGCTGCCACGCTCGCCGGTCGATCGGGTTCAGGACCCGCACCCGGTCGGACTTGCCGTCCTGGGTCCACGAGAACTGGCGGGGCTGCCAGATGACCTCGCAAATGTCGTTCGGGTAGCGCGGGTCCTCGACCCGGTTGAGAACGACATTGGCGACGGCCAACTGGTCGGCGACGGAGCTGCCGCGGGCTTCGAACCACAAGTTCTGCGCCAGGCACGCCACTTCTTCCAGTTGGTCCGGTGGCAAGGGCGCAGTAGAGATTTGGGCCGCGACCACTGCCTGCAGCAGCCGCATGGCGAGATCGCCGAGCATCCGGCGTACCCTCCTCCGTTTCTTCGACAAGAACGACCGTACGACTCTTCGACAAGGACGACCGTACGACGTCGATCCCGCGTTCTTATTTCAAATTTTATGCAGGAAAATCCCTAAAATGCGGTCGGGAAACGGCTGTTCTTGAGTAAAAACTCAAAACACGAGGCTAATCCCTTGATCGATCGCTATTTTCTTGAGTGGTCACTCGGGTACGCGTGACAGCATAACGACATTGTCCTGCGTCTCCGGCGTCTGCTCGGCCAGCAGGTGCTCGACCGCGCGCAGCGCCTGCACCCGGCCCGCAATCCGATCGCGGTCCCCCAACTCGGCTGTGCGGGCGCGGGCCAGATCCTCACGCAACTGCTCCTCCGCCCAGCGTTCGCCCCCGTCTTCGCCGCGAAACGCGTGGAGCGAGGCCGCTGCGTTGCGCCACGAGGCCAGGAGCGCCTGTCGCTCGTCGGCAAGAACCGTCAAGCGCTGCACGTCGATCGCGGCCAGTGCGGCGCGCTCTTCGGCGATCGCCGCGCGCAAGGCTTCGATCCGTGCCAGTACCGTCGCCAGGGGATGCTCTGCGGACAAGGTTCCTATCATGGGCAATGGTTTACGAAGCTTGACCGATAGCTGCGACCGTCCGGTCTGGCAACCCCGGCACGTCGTCCCCGTTGACGGGAGCGTAACCTTCGACGCGTATCCTGGAAGATCGGTGCGCGGCTCCTCGCGCACGCGGCACGGGGATCGATCCGATGCGCGGCTTGCTCTTCACCGGCGTGGCTCTCGGCTGGTGGTCCAGCCTCCTGGCGGCCGGAACGACCGCCTGCGTGGCGTCGCTGTTCGAGACGGCGCCGCGCGGCCGTTGAGCCCCGGCGCTCAGTCCAGCGCCTCGGCGCCGATTGCGCCACAGCCGGCGAGATCGCTCTCGCCGCAGGGGGGCAGTTCGCGCGACACGCGCCGCAGGGCGGTGCGCAGGCCCTCCTCGATCACCGGATGGTAGAACGGCAGGCGGAGCATCTCCGGAACCGTCAACTCCCGCTCGATCGCCAGCGCCAGCAGATGCGCGAGATGTTCGCCCGCCGGAGCCGCCAACTCCGCACCCAACAGCCGCCCCGTCGTCCGATCGGCGTAGACGCGCAACAGGCCCTCGTTGCGCTCCGCCGTCCGTGATCGCCCCTGGCGTTCGAAGGAGACGGCGCCGATCGCGGTCGTCGCCCGATCCAACTCGGCGAACCTTTGGCCGACCGTCGCGACGTTGGGCTCGACGAACACGACACCGAGCGGGACGCGCCGGGGAAAGCGCCGGATCGCCGCCGCCACGGCGTTGAGCCCGGCGATGTGGCCCTCGTCGGCCGCCTCGTGCAGGATGGCCGACTGGCCGTTCGCGTCACCTGCGAGGAACACGGGCAGGTCGCCGATCTGCATGGTTTCCGGATCGACCGGCGGCAACCCGCGTTCGTCCAGCTCCGTGTCCAGGCAGTCGAGGCCGAGCCCCTCCACGTTGGGCCGTCGGCCGAGGGCGACCAGCACCCCGTCGACCTCCACGCGAGCCTCGCCCGCGGTCACTTCGATCCCACCTTCGACCGCCCGCAGTTCCGCGGCCTCACCGAGATGCACGCCCATCTCGCGCCGCAGCGCCGCCTCCAGCACCGAGGCCACCTCGGGGTCGCTCACGCCCGCCATCGTCGGTTGCAGCTCGAAGGCGCTGACCGCGACGCCGAGCCGGGCCGCCGCCTGGGCCATCTCCGCGCCGATCGCCCCCATGCCGAGCACGGCGAGGCGCTGCGGCAGGTCGTCCAGCTCGAACAGCGTGTCGGTGGTGAACACCCGCTCGCCCAGCTCGCGCATCGGCGCCGGGACGATGGGCGTGGTCCCGGTCGCGAGGATGATCGACCGCGCCCGGTAGCGTTCACCCGCGACCTCGATCGTGTCCGGGGCGACCAAGCGGGCGCGGCCGGTCAGGCGTTTGTCGCCGAGTTCACGGGTGGCGCCGAGCGTGCTTTCGACGAAGTGGTCCCGCAGCCGTCGCACGCGGCGCAGCACCGCGGGCACGTCCACGCCCAGCCGATCCGCGCCCGTGATGCCGAACGCATCGAACGCGTGGCGCCGATGAAACGCGTTGGCCGCCTCGATCAGCACCTTCGACGGCATGCAGCCGACCCGGGCGCAGGTGGTGCCGTAGGGGCCCTGTTCGACCAGGAGGAAGCGGTCGGTTCGCTTCTGTACCTCGCGCAGGGCCGCGAGCCCGGCCGTGCCCGCACCGACGATGATGACGTCCAGCATCTCCTGTTCCCCAGCCGTTGCCCGATTGCACACCTCCGCCCCGAAAGGCCCGGTCCGCCATGGCCAAGGTTGGCGGGCTCGGCGATGATGAGGCTTCCCTCGGAGCGGAGGTCCCGTCTTGAGTCTCGCCTGGAGCACGCTCGTGCTCCTCTACGTCGGCGACGTCGTGTTCGCCGTGACCGGAGCCCTGGTCGCCCTTCGCCTGCGCATGGATGTGGTCGGCTTCGTGTTGATGGGCGTCCTCACCGGCATCGGTGGTGGGACCATGCGCGACCTGTTGCTGGCCCGCCCGGTCTGGTGGGTGGACGCTCCGCTCGAACTGCTGCTCTGCGCCGGCACCGCGCTCGCCGTGTTCGCGCTCGCCCATCTGCGTCCGCCGGGCCGCGCCCTGCAACGCCGAACCCTGGTCTGGGCCGACGCCCTGGGGCTCGCGACCTTCGCCGTCGTCGGCTGCCACATCGCGCTCGATCACGGCGCTCCCTTCGTCGTGGCGGTGGCGATGGGCATGATCACGGCAACCGGTGGCGGCGTGCTGCGCGATGTGGTGGCCAATCGCCAACCCCTGATCACTCAGGGCCAACTCTACGCCACTGCGGCGCTGGTCGGAGCCTCGACCTATGCCCTGCTCGACCCGCTCGCGCTGCCCGGCCCGGTGCGCGAAGCGCTGGCCTTCGGGGCGGGCTTTCTGTTGCGGGCGGTCGCCATCCGCTTCGATGTGCGCCTCGGCCCGCCGGGTCGGGCCCTGCGCATCGGTGCGGAGCCGCGGCGGCCCACCGGTCCGGGGGACGGAGACTGACGACGCGTCGCGCCGGACGAACCTCGGGCGCGCGGCGGCAATTTCCTCGCCGCGCAACGGCGGTGGCCGGTCAATCGCCGTTTGCCGTAGAGAGCATCGCGCCATGCGGCCGATCGAGCCGGCGCACCACGTCGGCGATCCGTTGCAGATGATCGGCCAGCGGGGTGCTCTTGCGCCAGACCATGCCGATGGTCCGTGATGGCCGCGGAGGTGGCAGGCGGGCGACGGACACCGGGGCCGAGCGCGTCTCGATCGCGAGCGCCATTTCCGGCACGAGCGTGACCCCGATGCCCGCGCCCACCATCTGCACCAGGGTCGAGAGCGAGGCCGCCTGCACGAGATGGCGCGAGAAGCTCGGCGAGATCTTGCAGAAGGAGATCGCCTGCTCGCGAAAGCAGTGGCCTTCCTCGAGCAGGAGCAGGCGCCGGTCGCGCAGTGCGGGGGCATCGGGAACGGGCGCGCGGGCCTCGTCCGCCGGCCGCACGAGGACGAACTCCTCCTCCAGGAGCGGGACCTCGTGCAGGCCCGGTTCGGAGGCCGGCAGGGCGACGATCGCCGCGTCGAGGCGGCCTTCGAGCAGGTCGTCGAGCAGGCGTTCGGTGATCGCCTCGCGTGGGCGCAGGTCGAGCTTCGGGTGGCTTTCGGCCAGATCCTTCACCAGCGCCGGCAACAGATAGGGGGCCACCGTCGGGATGACCCCGACGCGCAGGAGACCGACCAGGGGGCCGCGCGAGGCCCGCGCCAGATCCCCCAGTTCGTCGACCGAGCGCAGGATGTCGCGCACGCGGATCGCGAACGTCTCGCCGAGGCGGGTCAGGCCGATCCGCCGGCCGCCCCGTTCGACGAGCGGCGCGCCGATCGTGTCCTCCAGTTCGCGGATCTGCACCGACAGCGCCGGCTGCGACACCCCGCAGGCCCTGGCCGCGCGGCCGAAATGTCCATGGCGGGCCAAGGCCTCGAAATACCGCAGGTGCTTCATCGAGATCGCTATCATAAGAAATTATTATCGATCCAATTCGAAAATGAAAATAGAGATTATGGAAGATGTCTGCTACGCAACGTCTCGCGGGCGGCTGGGTCGCCGGGGCGACGGTCCGAGGGGGGCCGTGGACCTTGCCGACGCGGCGCATGCCCCCGCTTCGGGGCAGTGAACGACAGCGGAGATCCTGATGGACGGCAACGAGATCGGCACGGCCGGCAAGTGTCCGGTGATGCACGGCGGCATCACCCGGACCAGCACCTCGGTGATGGATTGGTGGCCCAACGCCCTCAATCTCGACATCCTGCACCAGCACGATGCCAAGACCAACCCGCTGGGCAAGGGCTTCGACTATCGCGAGGAGGTCAAGAAGCTCGACGTCGCGGCCCTCAAGCAGGACCTGCATGCGCTGATGACCGACAGCCAGGACTGGTGGCCGGCGGACTGGGGTCACTATGGCGGGCTGATGATCCGCATGGCGTGGCACGCGGCGGGTTCCTATCGCGTCGCCGACGGCCGCGGCGGCGGCGGCACCGGCAATCAGCGCTTCGCCCCGCTCAACTCCTGGCCGGACAACGTCAACCTCGACAAGGCCCGCCGCCTGCTCTGGCCGATCAAGAAGAAGTACGGCAACAAGCTCAGCTGGGCGGATCTGATGATCCTCGCCGGCAACGTCGCCTACGAGTCGATGGGCCTGAAGACTTACGGTTTCGCCTTCGGCCGCGAGGACATCTGGCATCCGGAAAAGGATGTCTATTGGGGCTCGGAGAAGGACTGGCTCGCGGCGAGCCGCTACGACGGCGAGGACCGCGCGTCCTTGGAAAACCCGCTGGCCGCCGTGCAGATGGGCCTCATCTACGTCAATCCCGAGGGCGTGAACGGTCAGCCCGACCCGCTGCGCACCGCCCTGGACGTGCGCGAGACCTTCGCCCGGATGGCGATGAACGACGAGGAGACCGTCGCCCTGACGGCGGGCGGCCACACCGTCGGCAAGTGTCACGGCAACGGTGATGCGAGCCTGCTCGGCCCCGATCCCGAGGCGGCCGACGTCGCCGAACAGGGCCTCGGCTGGCGCAACCCCAACAAGTCGGGCGTCGGCCGTCACACGGTGTCGAGCGGCATCGAGGGCGCTTGGACCACCCATCCCACCAAGTGGGACAACGGCTATTTCTACCTGCTGTTCACCTACGACTGGGAGCTGAAGAAGAGCCCGGCCGGTGCTTGGCAGTGGGAGCCGATCGACATCAAGGAAGAGGACAAGCCGGTCGACGTCGAGGACCCGTCGATCCGCTACAATCCGATCATGACCGACGCCGACATGGCGATGATCAAGGACCCGATCTATCGGCGGATTTCGGAGCGGTTCTACAAGGATCCGGAATACTTCTCGGAGGTGTTCGCCCGGGCGTGGTTCAAGCTGACCCACCGCGACATGGGCCCCAAGGTCCGCTACATCGGCCCCGAGGTGCCCGAGGAAGACCTGATCTGGCAGGACCCGGTGCCGGCCGGTGCGAGCGACTACGACGTCGCCGCGGTCAAGGCGAAGATCATGGCGAGCGGTCTTTCCGTCGCCGACATGGTGACCACCGCCTGGGACAGCGCGCGGACCTTCCGCGGCTCGGACATGCGCGGCGGCGCCAACGGTGCCCGCATCCGCCTCGCCCCGCAGAAGGACTGGGCGGGTAACGAGCCGGAGCGGCTCGCCCGCGTGCTGGGCGTGCTCGAGGGCATCGCCGCGGAGACGGGGGCGAGCGTCGCCGACGTCATCGTGCTCGCCGGCAATGTCGGCATCGAGCAGGCGGCGAAGGCGGCCGGCGTCGAGGTCACCGTGCCGTTTGCCCCGGGGCGCGGCGACGCGACCGACGAGATGACCGACGCCGAGTCCTTCGAGCCGCTGGAGCCCATCCACGACGGCTATCGGAACTGGCTGAAGCAGGACTACGCGGTGAGCCCCGAGGAACTGATGCTCGACCGCACCCAGTTGATGGGGCTGACGGCACCGGAGATGACCGCCCTGGTCGGCGGCATGCGGGTGCTCGGGACCAACCACGGCGGCACCAAGCACGGCGTGTTCACCGACCGTGAAGGTGCCTTGACGACCGACTTCTTCGTCAACCTGACCGACATGGCCTATCGGTGGGTGCCGGCCGGTCCCAACCTCTACGAGATCCGGGACCGCAAGACCGATGCGCTCAAGTGGACGGCAACGCGGGTCGACCTCGTGTTCGGCTCCAACTCGGTGCTGCGCGCCTATGCCGAGGTCTACGCCCAGGACGACAACCAGGAGAAGTTCGTCCACGACTTCGTCGCCGCCTGGACGAAGGTGATGAACGCGGACCGCTTCGACTTGGCCTGAACCCGGTCGACGCAAACCGACGAGAAGGGGGGATCGTTCGATCCCCCCTTTTTTTCTTGAGGGATCAGCGGCGGCGGAGGCTGCCGAGCAGGCCGCGGGCGAGTTCGCGGCCGAGCGTGGTGCCGATCGAGCGGAGCGCCGAAGTGGCCGCTGCCTCCAGCGGGCTGCGGCGGGCCCGCGGCGAGGGGGCGGGGCGCAGGCGCGCTTCCTCCATGCGGGCGGCCTCGGCTTCGAGGGCGTCCAGGCGGGCCTGCTCGGCGAGCTTCTCGTGGGCGGAAACGCGGTCGACCCGCTCGTCGTAGACGCCGGCAACCGGGCTCGCGGACATCACGACCCGGCGTTCCTCGGGGGTGATCGGACCCATGCGCGAGGCGGGCGGGCGCACCTTGACCCGATCGACGACGGTGGGCGAGCCCTTCTCGTCGAGCGTGGAGACGAGGGCTTCGCCGACGCCGAGCGTGGTGATGACCTCGGCGGTGGCGAAGGCCGGATTGGGTCGGAAGGTCTCGGCCGCGACCCGAACCGCGCGCTGGTCCTTGGGCGTGAAGGCGCGGAGCGCATGCTGTATGCGGTTGCCGAGTTGGCCCAGGACGTCGGGCGGCACGTCGGTCGGGCTCTGCGTGACGAAGTAGACGCCGACGCCCTTGGAGCGGATCAGACGGACCACCTGCTCGATCTTGTCGACCAACGCCTTGGGCGCGTCGTCGAACAGCAGATGCGCCTCGTCGAAAAAAAAGACGAGCTTCGGCTTGTCGGGATCGCCCACCTCGGGCAACTGCTCGAATAGTTCGGCCAGCAGCCACAGCAGGAAGGTGGCGTAGAGCTTGGGTGCCTGCATCAAGCGGTCGGCGGCCAGCACGTTGACGTAGCCGCGGCCGGCTTGGTCGGTGCGCAAGAGGTCCGAGAGATCCAGCGCCGGCTCGCCGAACAGGTGTTCGCCGCCTTCGCGGACGAGGCCGAGGAGGCGCCGTTGGATGGCCCCGACCGAGGCCGCCGAAACGCGGCCGTAGCGGGGCTCCAGCGCCTTGGCGTGGGCGGTGACGAAAGCCAGGATCGCGCGCAGGTCGTCGAGGTCGAGCAGGAGCAGGCCCTCGTCGTCGGCCACCTGGAAGGCGATCGTCAGCACGCCCTCCTGCACCTCGTTCAGCCCCAGGATGCGGGCGAGCAGCACGGGACCCATTTCCGTCGGCGTGGTGCGGACGGGATGACCCTGCTCGCCGAACAGGTCCCAGAAGACAACCGGGGCGGCCTGCGGCTGCCAGCCGGCCATGCCCGTGGCGCGGCCGCGCTCGACCAGCTTCGGGTTCGGCTCGCCCGGCTGGGAAAGCCCCGCGACATCGCCCTTCACGTCGGCGAGAAAGACCGGCACGCCCGCTTCGGCGAACCCTTCGGCCAAAATCTGCAGGGTGACGGTCTTGCCCGTGCCTGTCGCACCGGCGACCAAGCCGTGGCGATTGGCGCGGCGCAAGTCGATGACTGCGAGTTCGGCTCCTCGGCCGATCAGGATGTTGGACGGGTCGCTCACCTGCAGGGTCTCCGATGGCGCTCGCGGGTCCGGGGCAACGAGTTTCGAACCCGGGCCGCCGGAGGTAGCCCAACGCTCGACAGAGAGCCATCGCTTTGGGCATGAAGGCGCCCGGACACAGCGGAGGGGAGCACATGGCGATGCGCGTGGCGGTAGCTGGGCTCGGGGCGATCGGTTTCCCGGTGGTCGAGGCCCTGGCCCGTGGGATGGAGGGGCTCGTCCTGACCGCGGCGAGCGCCAACGACCGGCCGCGTGCGGAGGGCCGCCTGCGCGACGCCGGGATCCACGTGCCGGTCCTACCGGCCGCGGGCTTGGCCGAGGTCGCGGACGTGGTGGTCGAGTGCCTGCCGGCGTCGGCGTTCCGCAGCGTCGCCGTGCCGACGCTGGAGGCGGGGCGCACCTTCATGACCCTCTCGGTCGGAGCACTCCTGACCAACATGGACCTGGTCGAGCTCGCGCGGGCGCACGGCGGCCGGATTCACGTCCCGAGCGGCGCGCTGCTCGGCCTGGATGCTGTGCGGGGTGCCTCGTTCGGCACCATCCATTCGGTCGTGATGAAGACGATCAAGCCGCCCAGGGGGCTGGTCGGTGCGCCCTATCTGGAGCAGCACGGCATCGACGTGCTGGCCGTGACCGAGCCCACCTGCATCTTCGAGGGCAGCCCGCGCGACGCGGCGGTGGGGTTTCCCGCCAACCTCAACGTCGCGGTCGCGCTGGCGCTGGCCGGCATCGGCCCGGACCGGACCAAGCTGCAGATCTGGGCCGATCCGGAGGTCACCCGCAACACCCACGAGATCACGGTGGATGCCGACAGCACTCGCTTTACGATGCGGATCGAGGGCGTGCCGAGCGAGGCCAACCCGCGCACCGGCAAGTTGACCCCACTCTCGGTCCTGGCCGCCCTCGACGGGCTGGTGAACCCCTTGCGCGTCGGCACGTGAGGCGCGTCAGCGGTCAGCATTCCTTTTGCTGCCGATGCTGCCAAGCCGAGTGTAGGTCGGCGTAGGCGAAGCCGTTTCTGACCTCGTTCCACCCCTCGGCGGTTCCGCGCCCGGCGGCCCTCCCTTGCAGCGAATAGGGTAGCGACACACTCGATGAATTCAATCGCCG
>JBMCMJ010000081.1:0-10507 GCA_048615135.1 Pseudomonadota bacterium | reverse complement strand
TGCAGGGGGTCGAGTTCGCGACCCGCCCGCTTGCGCAGGATCACGTCGACCCGTTGCAGCCCCTCCAGCGTCTTGAGGAAGACCTCACCGCTGCGCTGGGTGAGATCGGCGCTCTCCACCAGCGAGACGCCGAGATAGCGGGCGAGAAAGGCGTGGCTGAAATAGCTCGGATCCTCCGGGCCGCTCGAGAGCAGCACCGTGCGGCCGTCCTCGTCGCTGTCGGCGCGGAGGACCTCGCCGAAGCGCGACACGTAGCCGGCCAGCCGCCGCACGTTGCTCTCGAGGTAGAGCGAACCCATCGCCTGGGCCAACGCCATGCGGCTCGCCAGCACCCAGCCATGACCGGTCGGCGCATCCACCTGATCCGCCAGCACGACCCAGTTGCCGGACCGATCGAGGGCAACGTCGACCGCATAGCTCGTGACGTAGGGCGCGGGCGGACGCTGCCACTGGCTGCAGGGGTAGAGAAACTCGGGATTGCCGAAGACCAGCGCCGGCGGCAGGACCCGCTCGCGCAGCAGCCTCTGGCGGCCGTAGAGATCGGCCAGCACCGCCTCGATCAGCCGCACGCGCTGAGTTACCGCGGCTTCGAGCTTCGCCCAGGCGTTGCTGTCGATGAGGATCGGCAGCAGGTCCAGGTCCCAGGCGGCCTTGCGGTCGTCGGGACGGGCATAGACGTTGAACGCCACGCCCGTCGCCTGCAGCCGCCGTCTAACGTCGCGCTGCATCTCGGCACGCGCCTCGGGCGACAGCGCCGCGAAGCGGCCCATGAAGTCCTGCCACGCCGGGCGGATTGCGCCCGCTTCGTCGACACAGACGTCGTAGCCGCCCGCCGGGGGGCGGTAGCCGCCGAGCCGGTCGAGCGCGTCCGATGCCGTGGGCGCGACGGCCGTGGGGGACATGGGCTTCCTCGGGGACGGCCCGGAAGGACCGGGCAAGTTCCAGTGGGTGGACCTTAACCGCGAGGTGTGCCCTTAGCCAGCGCCTCCGTTCGCGAAGTGGGTGCGCCGCAGGTCGAGGGTGCAGGGAGCCGAAGGATGCGGCGGCAGCACCCTCGGCCGCAGCGGACCCGGACTGTGGCCCATCGCCTGGAAGCGGGACAGCCGCCGTCCCTGCGCCTCGAAATCGTTGACCGGCAACGTCTCGTAGTTGCGGCCGGCCGGATGCATCACGTGGTAGGTGCAGCCGCCGATCGAACGGCCGGCCGCCCCGTCCACCACGTCGAACACCAGGGGTGAATGGACGGGGATGGTCGGATGCAGGCAGGCGGGCGGCTGCCACGCGCGGAACCGGACGCCGGCCACGTGGTCGTGCGCCCCGATCGGTTGCAGCGGCAGGCTCCACCCGTTGCAGGTCAACACGTAGCGCCCGGCGAGATCGCCCGTGACGCGCACCTGCAAGCGCTCGAGGGAACTGTCGACATAGCGGGCGGTCCCGCCCGCAACTCCCTCTTCACCCAGCACGTGCCAGGGCTCGAGTGCCGCGCGCAGTTCGACCGACAATCCGGCCGCGTCGATGTGACCGTAGAGTGGGAAGCGGAACTCGAAGTGCGGCAGGAACCAGTCCGCATCGAACGGCATGCCGGCGACCGCGAGATCGTCCAGCACCGCCCGGAAGTCGGCCCAGACATAGTGCGGCAGCATGAACCGGTCGTGCAGGGCGGTGCCGAACGGGATCAGCCGGCCGGTATAGGGGCGCCGCCAGAACCAGGCGATCAGCCCGCGCAGGACGAGTTGCTGGGCGAGGCTCATGCGCGGGTGGGGCGGCATCTCGAAGGCGCGGAATTCGACCAGCCCAAGGCGGCCCTGGGGCCCGTCCGGGCTGTAGAGCTTGTCGATGCAGATTTCGGCGCGATGGGTGTTGCCGGTCGCGTCGACCAGCAGATTGCGGAAGATCCGATCCACCAGCCAGGGCGGGCATTGGTCGGGGAGCGCGGTCAGCGGATCGGGGATTTGGGCAAGCGCCAGTTCCAGCTCGTAGAGCTGGTCGTCGCGCGCCTCGTCGAGCCGCGGCGCCTGGCTCGTCGGGCCGATGAACAGGCCGGAGAACAGGTAGGACAAAGAAGGGTGGTTCTGCCAGTAGCGGACCAGCGAAGCGAGCAGGTCCGGCCGGCGCAGGAACGGGCTGTCCGCAGGAGTCGGTCCGCCCACCACCACGTGGTTGCCGCCGCCCGTGCCCGCCGGCCGGCCGTCCAGCATGAACTTGGCCGTATCCAACCGCGCGAGGCGGGCCTCCTCGTAGAGTGTCTCGGTGATGTGGACCTGCTCGGCCCAACTCCGCGACGGCTGCACATTGACTTCGATCACGCCCGGATCGGGAGTGACCTTGATGGTCTGCAGCCGGGCGTCGTCGGGCGGCGGGTAGCCCTCGATCCGCACCTCGAGGTCGAGGTCGTGCGCCGTTTCCTCGATCGCGGCGACCAGATCGACGAACGCGTCGGCCGACGGCACCGGCGGCAGGAACACTGCGAGGCGCCCCCGCCTTGGTTCGACCGTCAGCGCCGTCCGGATCGCGGGCCCGCCTCCAACGAAGGGCTCGCCGGGGGCCACGGATTCGAGGGCGGGCTCGCTCGCCGCCGGGCGCTGGAACAACGGCGCACGGGCCGGGAGTGCTGCGTGCGCGGCGAAGGGATCGAGCGGGATCACCGGTTCCGGGTCGCCGCCCGGACCGCTCGCCAGCGAGCCCAAAGGCAGCCGGAAGCCGAGCGGGCTGTCGCCGGGGATCAGCAGGAGCGCGCCGCGGCGCGTCTGCCACCGCTCGGTCCGCCAGCGAAACCGCCGCCGCCCGTCGGCCTTCGCCTGCCACGGCTGCAGCGGAAGCACCATGCCGGTCGGCGTGCCCAGGCCGCGATCGAACACTTGGGCCAGTCGACGGCGTGCCTCCGGATCGTCGAGGCGGTTGTCACCCGGCGTGATTCCGGGCGGAAGCTGGTGCTCCTGCAGGAGAAAGTGCGCCGGATCCTCGTAGGCCGGCTGTGCCGCCGCCGCCTCGACCTCCAGGGCCTCGGCGAGGGCCCGCGCGAAGCGCTCGGCATCGGCGAAGCTCCGCTCGTTGGCGACCGTCTCGGGGGCGAGGTGCCGCTCGTCGACCCAGAGCGGTTCGCCGTCGGTCCGCCAGTGCAGCCCGAACGCCCAGCGCGGTAGCTGCTCACCCGGATACCACTTGCCCTGGCCGTGGGTGAGGAGCCCCTCGGGTGCGAAGCGGGCCCGCAGACGGCGGATCAGGTCGTCCGCCCGCGTCTGTTTGGTGGGTCCGACAGCGGCCGTGTTCCACTCGTCACCGTCGCGATCGTCGATGCTGACGAAGGTCGGCTCGCCGCCGACCGTGAGGCGCACGTCGTCCGCCCGGAGACGCCGGTCGATGGCGTGACCGAGCGCGTCGATCGCCGCCCATTGCGCCTCGGTGTAGGGCAGGGTGACCCGCGGTTCCTCCGCGATCCGCTCGATCTTCATGGCGAAGTCGAAGGCAACCTCGGCCGGGTCGACGGTCCCGTGGATCGGGGCTGCGTGGCTCGGATCGGGCGTCGCCGCGAGCGGCAGATGCCCCTCGCCGGCCAGGAGGCCCGAGGTGGGGTCGAAGCCGATCCAGCCGGCGCCCGGCAGATAGACCTCGCACCACGCATGCAGGTCGGTGAAATCGACCTCGGTGCCGGATGGCCCGTCGAGCGCTTTCTGGTCCGGCTTCAGCTGGATGAGGTAGCCCGAGACGAACCGGGTCGCGAGCCCCAGATGGCGAAGCACCTGCGCCAGCAGCCACGCGCTGTCGCGACACGATCCGGACGCCTTGGCGAGCGTCTCCTCGGGAGGCTGCACGCCGGGCTCCATGCGGATGAGATAGGCGACGCGCTGCTGGATGTACTGGTTCATCCAAACGAGAAAATCGATTGTTTTACGAGGACTTATATCGATTTCCCGAACCAATTCGTCAAACAGAGGACCGCCCGGTTCGCGCTTCAGATAGGGTAGCAGGTCGTGGTTCAGTTCGGCGCCGTAGTCGAACGGGAAGGTCTCCGCCGAAGCCTCGACGAAGAAGTCGAAGGGATTGAGCACCGCCATTTCCGCGACCAGGTCCACCTCGACCCGGAAATGATCGGTTCGCTCGGGAAAGACGCAACGCGCCTGCCAGTTGGCGTAGGCGTCCTGCTGCCAGTTGAGGAAGTGTTCGCCGGGGCTGATGCGCAGGCTGTAGCTGAGCACGCGGCTCCGGCAATGCGGTGCCGGACGCAGGCGGACGATCTGCGGGCCGAGATTGACGAGGCGGTCGTAGTGGTAGCTGGTGCGGTGGTTGAGCGCGACCTTGATGGTCATCGGCGCGGCCCTCGAGGCGATGGAAGTGTTGCGCTGCGTAAAGCGTTCCGGGGCGCTTGCCCATTGCCACGTTGCTGCACCTCGGGTGCTCAGATCCGCACGGCACCGGTGGCAAGCAGCTGGACGAGGACGAGGCCGCCGGCGACGCACACGCCGAAGACGAACGCCTCGGCGGGGCGGAACAGCCTCGCCCCCTGCTCGCGCCGCGCGACGACGTAGAGGCCCGTCCCGAGCGCAAAAAGCAGCGCGAACACCAGGAGGAACGTCCAGCCGGCCGCCCAGAGCAGGAAAACGGTGTAGAGGACGGCGAGGGTGGCGAGGGCACGCTCGCGCCGTCCGACGCCTTCGTTTCTGGCGAGGCTCAGGGCGAAGGCGGCGACGAGCAGGTAGGGCACGATGATCATGGCGCTCGTCAGTTCGAACCACCGCGTATAGGCGGCCTCGGCGAACAGGCTCGCCAGCAGGAGTCCCTGCACGGTCAACGAGGAAAGCCACAGCGCCGGTGCCGGAACGCGTCGGCTGTTCTCCCGGGCGAACAGGCGTGGCGCGATGCCCGCCCGGGCGGCGGCGGAGAGGACTTCGGCGGCGAGCAGCGAGCGGGAGAGGAACGCTCCCGTCAAGGCCAACAGCAGGGCGACGCCGACGAACACGGCACCCGGCCGTCCCACCACCTCTTCGACGATCAACGGCAGGGACGGCGTCCGCAAGCCCGCGAGTTCGCTCTGCGGCATCACCCCGTAGGCGAGGGTCGTCACGAGGAGAAAGAGCAGTCCGACGAGGCCCAGGCCCCAGAAGGTGGCTCGGCCGACGTCCTCGCGGCGCTTGGCGTAGCGCGAGTAGATGCTAGCCCCTTCGACGCCCAGAAAGATGTAGACCGCTACCAGGGTGGCGTCGCGCACCTGCCTCGGAACGGCGGCCAGATCGTAGCTGTCGTCGGCACTGCCCCAGAAATTGCCGGCGAAGGTCGGCCAGTCGAAGCCGAAGGCGAGGATGACGATGGCGCCGACCAGCGCCATGACCTTCGCCGCCGTCACGAGACCGTTGACCAGCGCCGCCTTCTTCGTTCCCCGCAGGATAAGCGCGTGAACCACCCAAAGCATCACCGAGGCCGCGAGGATCGCCTGGGGCGTGTCGCCCGTGCCGAAGGCCGGCACGACGCGCCCCAGGGCACTCTTGATCAGGACGAAATAGGCGGCCGACAGAAAGCAGGTGCCGGCCCAGTAGGCGAACGCGGCGAGAAAGCCCGCATAGGGACCGAAGCCCGCGAGCGCGTAGGCGAAGATACCCGCGTCGAGATCGGGGCGACGTGCCGCAAGCCACTGGAAGCAGGCGGCAAGCGCGATCGTTCCGGCGCCCGCGACGAGCATGACCACGAGGAGGCCCAAGGGGCCGGTCGCCTTGGCGAACGAACTCGGCACGGTGAAGATGCCGGCAGCCAGCATCGAGCCGACCACCATCGCGGTCAGGAGCGGCAGTGCCAGGGTCTTCGTGGCGTCGGCAGGCGGCACGGGAACTCCGCTCAGACGAGGGTGTCGGGCGGCGCGGGGCCGCGCAGATCGAAGGCGAGGGCGAGCCTGAGCAGGAGGCGCTCCGCCGCACTCGCCGCCGCGTAGCGATCGACCACGCGACGGGCGGCGAGCGGATCGGAGACGATCAGACTGTCGGCGCCGTCCAGGATCGCCCGCATCATCGCATCCTCGTCGTACAGGCCCCAGACATGGACAGCGAGGCCCTGGGCCTGCAGCGCGCCGATGCGACCGCGGGTCGCGAGCCGGTCGGCGAGCGCCACGAATGCGACATCCGTCCGCGCCAGGTCGCCGACCCCGGTCGCGACGATCAGGCCGAGGCGGAGGTCCGGTTCGAGCGCGCGGGCCCGGCGAAGGATGCTCGTATCGAGGGACGAGAGGGCGGAGCGCTCCAGCACACCGGCGGCGCGCAGCGCCTCGATCGTTCGCCGCGCGAGGTCGACCTCGCCCGGGCCGACCTTGAGTTCCACATTGAGATCGACCCGACCGCGTGCGGCCTCGGCGAAGGCCCGCAGCGTCGGGATGCGCTCGCCGGCGAAGGCGGGATCGAACCAGCCGCCGACTTCGAGCTCGCCGATGCCTTCGAGATCCAGATCGCGCAGCGAACGCTCGACGCCGGCAACGCGTCGGAGATCGGTATCGTGCAACAGGACGACGTGGCCGTCGCGCGTCTCCTGGACGTCGATCTCCACCGCGTCGGCGCCCGCGGCGATCGCCCGTTCGAGGGCCGCCAGCGTGTTCTCGGGGGCCAACGCCGACCCGGCGCGGTGCGCGGTGATCGCGACCGGATGGTCGCCCGCCAGGGCCAAGACGTTCCACGTCGTGTGGCCGAGCGAGCCCAGCGCCACCAGAAGCAGGGCCGCCAGCGCCATCCGCAGACCGCGCGGTCCGGGCGATACGTCCGCGGCCGCCACGGCACCGGCCGCCGCGGTCGGCGCATAGGCGCCGACCAACACGCTCGCGAGCGCGATCCGCACGAGGGCGCCGATCATGGTGAGGAGCAGGGTCGCGACCAGCCCGATCGCGAGCGTGACGCGCAACATGGCGAGCGTCGAGGACGCCTCCCCGATCAACTCCGCGTGCAGGGTAGCGAGCCCCAGCCCCACCAGACTCGTCGCCGTGGCCCCCAGCGCGAAGACGACCGCAAGGCGCAGCGCGAGATGCTGCCGCCGGCCCCGGACGGCTTCGCCGGCCCGGCGCAGGGCCTCGCTCAGCGACCGCCGTTCGAGCACGACGAGCGGGAGAGCCACGCCGTAGCGCAGGAGAACGCCCACAGCGGCAAGGCCCGCCGCCAAGGCGACGGCACCCACGAGACCGACATAGATGCGGAACGCCCAGGGCCAGGTCTGCAAGTAGAAATAGATGTCCGCATCCGAAAGCAGCCGCGGCTTCAAGGCCAGGGCGGCCGCGAGCACGGGCAAGGCCAAAGCCGCGAGGGTCAGGATCGTCAGGATGCTGAGGAGGACCAGGGCCGGCAGGCTGCGGGCGAGGGGGCCCGTTACGGCGGCGACGGTCACGCGTCGACCGCGATGACCGAGCCAGAGGATCGTGACGAGGCCACCGAATTCGAGGGCGAGCAACAGAACGGCCGTGGCGCCGGCCATCAGCAGGGTGAGGGCGCCGAGCGGCGAGAACGCGAAGGCGAGGAGCCCGATATTGCCGACGAAGGGATCCTCGCCCAGCGCCACGAGCCGCTCGATCGACAAGAGCCGGAGCGGCTCCAGCAGCAGGAGCGTCGCCAGCGAGAGGAGGGTTTCGAAGAGCAGCAGCGGTCCGAGCACCCGGCGCCAGAGAGGGGGGGAATCGTGCTCGCGGGCAAAGGGCATCGAGGGGGCGTCCCGAATGGTGATCGTCGCGGCTCGATCGTCGTCGTCAGCGTTCGACCGGAACCCGTCAAGCCGATCGACGACACGAATGCTGGAACCCCCGCCCCGGACATGCATGTCCGCCTCCGCTGTCGACGGCAATGGCAGGGGTACCCAACGCTATGGCGGTCGCTTACGTTGCGCCGCACAAAACCGACTTGGTCGGCAACGTCGAAAGGACATCGACCATGGCTGCATCGAGCACGCGCAAGGTCATCGACCTCGCCCTGCAGGGCGGCGGTTCCCACGGTGCTTTGACGTGGGGGATTCTCGATCGGCTTTTGGAGGACGATCGGCTGCACATCTCCGCGATCAGCGGCACGAGTGCCGGCGCCATGAACGCGGTGGTTCTCGCCGACGGTCTCGAGAAGGGGGGCCGCCTCGGGGCCCGCGAGGCGCTCGCGGCGTTCTGGAAAGCCGTGAGCGATGCGGCCCGCTTCTCGCCGATCCAGCGGTCGATCTGGAGTCGCATGACCCACAGCTTCAGCTTGGATCAGTCGCCAAGTTACCTTTGGTTCGAGCAGCTTACCCGCATCTTTTCACCCTATCAGCTAAATCCGTTCGACATCAATCCGCTGCGCGATCTGGTGGCGGGCACCGTGGACTTCGCGCGGGTGAATGCGTGTCGCGGCGTCAAGGTGTTCGTCACCGCAACCAACGTCCGCACCGGGCGCGCCAAAATCTTCGCCCAGCCGACGCTTACCGTGGAAACGGTCATGGCCTCGGCCTGCCTGCCGTTCATGTTCAAGGCGGTGGAGATCGAGGGCGAGGCCTATTGGGACGGTGGCTATATCGGCAATCCGGCCCTGTTCCCGCTGGTCGACGACCGCGAAACCCGCGACCTGATCGTCTGCCAGATCAATCCCCTGGAGCGCCGCGAGTTGCCGCGCACCGGTCGGGCGATCATGAACCGGCTCAACGAAATCACCTTCAACTCGAGTCTGCTGAAGGAATTGCGGGCCATCGAACTCCTCCACGAACTGCTCGAAGCGGAAAATCTCGAGAGCGAACGCTACCGCTCGATGTTCGTTCATCTGATCCACGCCCACGAGGATTTGCAGCATCTCGATGCCTCGAGCAAGCTCAATGCCGAGTGGGACTATCTTTCGTACCTCAAGGAGCGCGGGCGCAGCTGGGCGGATCGGTTCCTCGCCGATCATTACGATGATATCGGCGTTCGCAGCACCCTCGACATCGGCAAGCTTTTTGCCGACAGCTTCAAACCGCCGCACCTCGACGACGAGGGTTCGGCCGGCAACGCCTAGGAGTAAATCATGCTCGGTATCGCTGTCATCTTGCTGGTTCTGGCCGCGCTGATCTATTTGGCCTTCCGCGGCGTGAGCCTGTTGATCCTGGCGCCCGGTCTGGCCATCATCGCCGTGCTGCTGACGATGGATGGGCCGCTGCTCGCAACCTACACGCAGGTCTTCATGACCGCGACGGGCAATTTCATCATCCAGTTCTTCCCGGTCTTTCTGCTCGGCGCCATCTTCGGCAAGCTGATGGAGGATTCCGGCAGTGCGGAGGTGATGGCCAACAGCGTCATCCGCCAACTCGGCGAGCGGCGGGCCATTCTGGCGGTCGTGCTGTCCTGCGCCGTCATGACCTATGGCGGCGTCTCGCTGTTCGTCGTCGCCTTCGCGGTCTACCCGATCGCCGCCTCGCTGTTCCGCCGCGCCGACATCCCCAAGCGCCTGATCCCGGCAACCATCGCGCTCGGCGCCTTCAGCTTCACGATGACGGCGCTGCCCGGGACACCCGCGATCCAGAACGCCATCCCGATGCCGTTCTTCGGCACCTCGCCCTTCGCCGCTCCGGGCCTCGGCATCATCACCGCACTCATCATGTTCGCCTTCGGCATGTGGTGGCTGACCTTTCGCGCCAAGCGGCTGGCCCACGAGGGCTACGGCGTCCACGAGGAGACCCGGCCGGCGCCCGACAAGGACCTGCGCGAGCGGGCCGCGGGCGAGGGGTTCGACCTGATGGAGGTGCCGGTCGAGGAACCGGTCGAGGACCTGCCGAGCCCGTTCGTGGCCATCCTGCCGCTGGTCCTCGTCGTCTTGCTCAACCTGCTCTTCACCTTCGTGGTCATCCCACGGATGGACACCTCGTTCCTGGCCCTGCCGCAATTCGGCGAGACCTCGATCGACCAGGTGCGCGGCATCTGGGCGGTGATCGCCGCCCTGGTGCTGTCCATCGGTGCGGTCATCGCGCTCAACTGGCAGCGCCTGCCGCGCCTCAAGGCCACGGTCGATGCCGGAGCGAACGCCTCGCTCCTGCCGATCTTCAACACCGCGAGCCTCGTCGGCTTCGGTGCCGTCATCGCGTCGCTCTCGGCCTTCGTGCTGATCCGCGACGCCGTGGTCGGCCTCGGCGGCGACAACCCGCTGATCTCGCTCGCCATCGCCACCAACGTCCTCGCCGGCATGACCGGCTCGGCCTCGGGCGGCATGTCGATCGCGCTCTCGACGCTCGGCGACACCTATCTGGCGATGGCCGAAGCGCAGGGCATCAGCCCCGATCTGCTGCACCGTGTGGCCGCGGTCGCGACGGGCGGGCTCGACACGCTGCCGCACAACGGCGCCGTGATCACGCTCCTCGCGATCTGCGGGCTGACCCACCGCGAAGCCTATGGCGATCTCGCCGTGGCCGCGATGGTGGGGCCATTCGTCGCCCTGATCGCGCTCATCACCCTCGGGACGTTGTTCGGCAGCTTCTAGTGCAGCGACACAAGCGAAAGCTTCGGTCGTCGGGCAGAAGGCAGAATCAAGGCAGGGGGCTTTTGGCCCCCTGACCCCCGGCTGACGGC
>JBMCMJ010000080.1:0-10514 GCA_048615135.1 Pseudomonadota bacterium | reverse complement strand
ACGACCACCGGCCGTCCGTCGTCGGACAGCGCGCGGATCAACGGATCGAGCGGGATCTCGGCGAGGAAGTCGACCTGGCTCTTTTCCGCCGTCTCGCGGGCGCCACCGTGGGCGAAGATGTCGGTGCGGTGGCCGCAATTCGGGCAGCAGAAAAAGCTCATGTTCTCGACGATGCCGAGGATCGGCACGTTGACCTTCTCGAACATGGCGATGCCCTTTCTGGCATCGAGCAAGGCGATGTCCTGCGGCGTCGAGACGATGACGGCGCCCGTGAGCGGCACGCGCTGCGCCATGGTGAGTTGGGCGTCGCCGGTGCCCGGCGGCAGGTCCACCACCATCACGTCGAGTTCGCCCCAGGCCACGTCCGAGAGCATCTGCTGGATGGCGCTCTGCACCATGGGCCCCCGCCAGATCATCGGCGTGTCCTCGTCGACCATGAAGCCGATCGACATCACCTCGACCCCGTGGCTCTTCATCGGCTGCAGCTTGCGCCCGTCGGCGGTCGGTGCGGGGCGGCCCTTGAGCCCCGCCATGCGTGGCAGCGAAGGGCCGTAGATGTCGGCGTCGAGCAGCCCGACCTTCAGGCCGAGGCGACCGAGCCCCATCGCGAGGTTGATCGCGGTCGTCGACTTGCCCACCCCGCCCTTGCCGGAGGCGACCGCGACGATCGCGCGCACCCCCTCGATCGGTCGGCGCGCCTGCGGCGCGTCGCCGCCAGCCGCGGGCGGCCGTTGGGGCGGGGGAGCGGCGCCGGGCTTCTCGGCGGTGAGCACCGCCGTGACCGACGTGACCGCCGGCAACGCGCGGACGGCCGCCTCCGCGGCTTGGCGGAACGGCTCCAATGCGGCACCGCTTTCGGGATCGACCTCGATGGCGAAGCCGACGTTGGACCCCTTGATGACGATGCCGGAGATCATCTCCAGGCTGACCGGATCGGCGCCCCGGCCGGGCACCTCCAGCTCGCGGAGCGCCGCCAACACTCGTTCACGTGTAATGTCGCTCACGGTTGAACCCCCCAGTTCGGTAGCCGATATAGAGCACCACGAAGCGACGGGCGGAACCCCGGCGCACCAGCGACCCGAGAAGGACGGACGATGCCCTGGAACAATCAAGGGGGACGGTGGCAAGGCGGCGGACAGGGCCCATGGGGCGGCCGGCCGTCCGGCGGCGGGCCGAGCGGCGGCGGGCAGCAGCCGCCCGATCTCGAGGAATTGATCCGCAAGGGGCAGGACAAGCTCAAACAGATGTTCCCGGGCGGTGGCGGCGGGCAGGCCAACAAAGTGGTTATCCTCGCCGGTGTCGGCGTGCTCGTCGGCCTGTGGTTGATGTCGGGCTTCTACCGGGTCCAGCCGGCCGAGCGCGGTGTCGAATTGATGTTCGGCCGCTTCCACGAAGTGACCGAGCCCGGTCTGCGCTATCACCTGCCCTGGCCGATCCAGAGCGTCATCCGCCCCGAGGTCGAGCGGGTCAACCGGTTGGAGATCGGCTTCCGCTCGGGGGCCAGCGGGGCGACCAACGTGCGCGCCACCGGTGGCCGCGAGATGCTCAACGAAAGTCTGATGCTGACCGGCGACGAAAACATCGTCGACATCAATTTCGTCGTTCTCTGGAAGATTTCGGTCCCGCAGGACTTCCTGTTCAATATCCGGGATCCCGAAGAAACGGTGAAAGCGGCGGCCGAAAGCGTCATGCGTGAGCTGGTCGGCAAGGCGACCATCGCCGATGTCACCACCGAGGGCCGGGGCGTGCTCGAAAGCGACGCTCGGGCCCAGTTGCAGAGCCTGCTCGATGCCTACGGTGCGGGCATTCTGATCAACGAAGTGCAACTGCAGAAAGCCGATCCGCCCGCCGAGGTGATCGAATCGTTCCGTGACGTGCAGCGTGCCCAGGCGGACCGCGAGCGTCTGCAGAACGAGGCCGAGGCCTTCGCCAACGACATCATCCCGCGGGCCCGCGGCGAGGCCGAGCAGATGATCCAGCAGGCCGAGGCCTATCGCGAACAGGTGGTCGCCCGCGCCACCGGTGACGCGTCGCGCTTCACCGCCGTCTGGCAGGAATATTCGAACGCCCGCGAGGTTACCGCGCGCCGCATCTATCTCGAGACCATGGAAGAGGTGCTGCGCGACATGAACAAGCTGGTCATCGACCAGCAGACGGGCGACTCGGGCGTCGTTCCCTATCTGCCCTTGCCCATGTTGGAACGTGGCCAGATGCCCCGGTCCGGCTCGTCGGAGAGCCCCGCTGCGGGCGCCGTGATGCCCGGCTTCAACCCCGCTTCCGCCGAGAGGAACTGATCCATGAACCGCAAGACGATGATCGCTCTCGGGGTCGTGGGCGCGACGCTCGTGGGCATCGGGGCCTCCGCCTACACGGTCAACGAGCGGCAGCAGGCGCTGGTGCTGCGCTTCGGCGCCGTGCAACGGGCGGTGCAGGACGCGGGCCTCTATTTCCGGGTGCCCGTGATCGACAACGTCGTCTACCTGGAACGGCGCGTGCTTTCCTACGACGTGCAGCCCCAGGAACTCATCCTCGGTGACCGCCGCCGGTTGGTGGTCGACGTCTTCACGCGCTACCGCATCACCGACCCGATGCTGTTCTATCAGCGCGTGCGCACCGAGGCGGGCCTCCAGGCGCAGATGCAGCCGATCCTGAACTCGTCCATGCGTAACGTGCTGGGCGAAGTGCCGCTGTTCACGGTCCTCTCCGAAGACCGTAACGCGCTGATGGGCCGCATCCAGCAGCGGGCCAATGTGGCGCTCGCCCAGTACGGCGTGGACGTTGTCGACATTCGCATCAAACGGGCCGATCTGCCGGCCGAGAACAACGAGGCCATCTACCGGCGGATGCAGACTGAACGCGAGCGCGAGGCCCGCGAACTGCGCGCCCAGGGTGCCGAACTCGCCCAGCGGATCCGCGCCCGCTCCGAGCGCGAGCGGACCGTGCTGATCGCCGAGGCGCAGCGGGACAGCGAAATCCTCCGCGGTGAAGGCGACGCCCAGGCGGTGCGGACCTTCGCCGAGGCCTTCGGCCAGGACCCCGAGTTCTTCGCGTTCTACCGCTCGATGCAGGCCTACCGCGAAGCGCTCGGGCCGGGCTCGACGCAGTTCGTGATGAGCCCGTCCAACGAGTTCTTCCGCTATTTCGATGCCGGCTCCCTGCAGGCGGTGGTCGAATCCGGCGATGCGCTGGAGGAACTCCGCCGTCAGCAGGAGGACGGCGAAGCGGCCGACCTCGGCCCGGAGGCGAACGCGGGTCCGAGCGAGGCCGCGGTCGACGATGACGCGGGCCTTCCGGCCGTGGCGGGGGCTGCGGACGACGTGGCGCCGGCGGCGGTGCCCCGCTGAGCGGGGCATCTGCGCGCTCGGGTTGAAGGGTTTCCGGCTTGATCGATCTCCTCGTTGCCGTGGGTCTCGTGCTCGTCATCGAGGGGCTTCTCTGGGCCGGATTTCCCGAGCAAATGAAGGAGGCGGTGCGCCGGCTCGGGGATCTGCCGGCGGCCGTGCTTCGCCAGGGCGGCTTGGCTGCGATGGCCGTCGGTGTGTTGATCATCTGGTGGGTGCGCGGTTAACCACGTTGCCCAGCAACGCGAGGTCGCGCCATACCGGACGCCGACCTTGCCAACGGAGGAAGCTGTCCTCATGCGCGTCGTGCATTTCGGGCAACCCGCGTTCGTGCGCGCGGCCAAGGCCGGGCTGATCGCCCTCGCCATTCTGTTGGGCCCGGCCGTGGAGCGGCCTGCCGAGGCCCGTTCGCTGCCGGTCGAAGGTTTCGCGGATCTCGTCGACGAGGTTGCGCCGGCCGTCGTCAACATCTCGACCACCCGCCGGGTCAACGGCGTCGAGGGGCCGGAATTCCCCTTGCCGCAGTTCCCGCCGGGCTCGCCCTTCGAGGAGTTCTTCCGCGAATTCTTCGATCGCGAGCAGGGCGAAGCACCGCGCCGGGCGCCACGCGAGACCTATTCGCTCGGCTCCGGCTTCGTGATCGATCCGTCGGGGTACGTCGTCACCAACAACCACGTGATCGCCGAGGCCGACGAAATCCGGGTGATCTTCAACGACGAGGCCGAATACGAGGCGACCCTCATCGGCCGCGATCCCAAGACCGACCTCGCGCTCTTGAAGATCGAGCGCGACGAGCCCTTCCCGTTCGTCGAGTGGGCGGACAGCGACGCCATCCGCGTCGGCGACTGGATGTTCGCCATCGGCAATCCCTTCGGCCTCGGCTCGACCGTGACGGCGGGCATCGTCTCCGCGCGTGGTCGCGATATCCGGGCCGGTCCGTACGACGACTTCATCCAGGTCGACGCCGCCATCAACCGCGGCAACTCCGGCGGGCCGAGCTTCACCCTCGACGGCAAGGTGTTCGGCGTGAACACCGCGATCTTCTCGCCGTCCGGCGGCAATGTCGGCATCGGCTTCGCCATTCCCGCCAACCTCGCCCGGCCGGTCATCGCCTCGTTGATGGAAGAGGGGCGGGTGGTGCGCGGCTGGCTCGGCGTCCGCATCCAGAGCGTCACCCCCGAGATCGCCGAGAGCCTCGGGCTGCCCGATGCCGAGGGTGCGCTCGTCGCGAGCGTCACGCCGGGAGGCCCGGCAGCCAACGCGGGCATCCAGGCGGGGGACGTCATCGTCGAGTTCGATGGCGAGGTGATCAGCGCCATGCGTGGCCTGCCGCGGATCGTCGCCGAGACCGAAGTCGGCACGGCGGTCGACGTCGAAATCTGGCGGCGTGGGGAGCAGCAGACCATCGAAGTCACCCTCGGCGAATTGCCGAGTGACGAGGAACTGGCGCAGCTCGACCAGGAGACCGATTCGACGGAGGTGCCGCTCGAGCGGGCGGAACTGCCGGGCATCGGGCTGGTGGTGGCTGCCATTTCGCCGGAGATGCGCGAGATGTTCCAGCTGGCTCCCGACGTCGCCGGGGTGGTGGTCATCGAGGTGATGGAGGGCAGTCCGGCAGCGGCGCAGCGTCTGCAGGCCGGAGACGTGATCCTCGAGGTCGGCCAGGATGCGGTCGAGACGCCGGCCGACGTCGTGGCACGAATCACCGAGGCCCGCGAGGGCGGCAAGCGATCCGTCCTGTTCCTCGTCGACCGGCAGGGCGACCTGAGCTTCGTCGCGGTCCGGCTCGAGAGTTGAGCCGCCGCGTTCAGGCCTCCTCGAACTCGTCGCGGCGGTAGCCCTGCAGGTAGAGGGCGCCGGTCAGGTCGGCTACGTCCAGCCGCAGCGGCACCGCCGCGCGCACCTTCTGATGGGCGTGGAACGCCACGCCCATGCCGGCTTCGCGCAGCATGTCGATGTCGTTGGCCCCGTCGCCGATCGCCAGCGCATCCTCGGTAAGAAGGTCGCGGGCGGCGATCAGCCGCTGCATCGCCTGCAGCTTGGCCTGCTGGCCGAGGATGGGGGGCACGACCTTGCCGGTCAGCTGGCCGTTCGCCACTTCCAGCACGTTGCCTTCGTCGAAGTCGAAGCCGGCCCGGGCGCGCACGCGGCTCGTGAAGAACGTGAAGCCACCGGAGACGAGTGCGGTATAGGCACCGAACTTGCGCATCGTGGCAACCAGGGTGCGCGCGCCCCGGTTGAGCGGCGTGCGGTTCTCGGCGACCCGCTCCAGTTCGGCGAGCGGCAGGCCCTCGAGCAGGGCGACCCGGTGGGCGAGCGAAGTCTCGAAGTCCAGTTCGCCGTTCATCGTCCGTTGGGTGAGGGCCGCGATCTCGGCCTTGATGCCACGCAGGTCGGCCAGCTCGTCGATGCACTCGACGCCGATGATCGTGCTGTCCATGTCGGCGACCAGCAGGGACTTGCGCCGACCCTCGAAGGTCAGCCCGCAGACGTCGACCGGCGTCGAGTTGAGGGCATCGCGCACGAGCCGTTGCGCGGTTGCCGGGTCGATCTCCAGCGGGCCGAGTTCGACCGCTTCCTCGCGCGAGAGCCACTCCGCGTCGTTTTCGGGCAGGGCGCGGCGGGCGCGGTCGACGACCGCGGGCGTGAGCGGCAGAGTGGCCGGATTGGCAATCAGGCAGACCACCGTGGACATGAAGGTCTCCAGACGGTTCGGAGCGACGAGGGCGGCAGACGGGTTCTGCCTGATCGGCGGCTCCACCGCGAGTGGCAAATCGGCGCTGGCAATCACCCTGGCAGAGATGACCGGTGGTGTCGTGATCAACGCCGACAGCGTCCAGCTCTACCGCAGCCTGCCGATCCTGACCGCGCAGCCGACCGCCGCCGACCGTGCCCGCGTCGACCACCGGCTCTACGGCATCCTCGACGACACTGCCACCGGTTCGGTCGCCGTTTGGCTGGATTTGGCGGTCGAGGCGATCCGCGCCGTGCAGCCGAGGCTTGCCATCGTGACCGGCGGCACCGGCTTCTATCTGGAGGCGCTGCTGCGCGGCCAGCCGACCACGCCGGCGACTCCGCCCGATCTGCGTGCGGCCAGTCGGGCGCGCTTGGCGGAGCTCGGCGAAGTCGCCTTCGCGGCCGAACTCGCCCGGCTCGATCCTGCCCTCGCCGCGCGCGGTCTGCCCGCCGATCCGCAGCGCCGGCTGCGCGCCTTCGAGGTGATCACGCTTACCGGGCGTTCCATCCTCGACTGGCAGGCAGCCCCGGCGTGCCCGCCGGACCTGCCGCCCTTCCGCGGCGGCATAGCGCTCGTCCCGCCGCGCGAGGTGATCTGGCCGCGTGTCCGCCGGCGCGCCGAGGCCATGCTGGCGGCCGGCGTATTGGAGGAGATCGCGGCGTGGCGGGTGCGCTGCGAAGCCGCCGCGTCCCCCCTGGCCAAGGCCGACGGCGTGGTCGAACTGGGCCGCTATCTGGACGGGACGTGCAGCCTCGAGACAGCGGTGGACGCCCTGGTCGTCAAGGTCCGTCGCTACGCCAAGCGCCAGCGCACATGGCTGCGCCACCGCTTGCCGGAACTGACGCCGTCGACCCTGCCGGGAGAAGCCGGATCGGCTGTGGACATCCTCGAATCGATCGCCGGTATCCGCAGTTGACCCCCTTCGGACCCGAGACTAGCTTGCCGCCCCCGGCCCGTGACGGACGGCGCCGGACATTTTGCTCGACTGTACACCGCGCGCAATGGAGACCCCGATGAGCGACGCGCCGACGATCGCCCACGACGCTGCGACCACGCCCACCCACACCGGTGCGGAGGTCCTGCTGCGGGCGCTCGTAGACCAGGGCGTAGAGCACGTCTTCGGCTATCCCGGCGGCGCCGTCCTGCCGATCTACGACGCGATCTTCAAGCAGAACCACCTGCGCCACATCCTCGTCCGCCACGAGCAGGGCGCCGTGCATGCGGCGGAGGGCTATGCCCGCTCCACCGGGAAGGTGGGCGTCGTCCTCGTGACCTCCGGGCCCGGTGCGACCAACACCGTGACCGGGCTCACCGATGCCCTCATGGATTCGGTGCCGATCGTCGTGCTCACGGGTCAGGTGCCGACCCACATGATCGGCAATGACGCCTTCCAGGAGGCGGACACGGTCGGCATCACTCGGCCTTGCACCAAGCACAACTATCTGGTGAAGGACCCGAAGGACCTCGCCCGGACGATCCACGAGGCGTTTCACGTCGCCCGGTCCGGCCGGCCCGGTCCGGTGGTGGTCGACCTGCCGAAAGACGTCGTGCTCGCCAAGGCCCCCTACGTCGCCAAGGACGAGGTGCCCCACAAGACCTACCGGCCGAAGCGGCTGCCCAACGCCGACCGGATCGAAGAGGCCGTCGACCTCATCGCTCGCGCCCGGCGGCCGATCTTCTATGTCGGGGGCGGTGTCATCAACTCCGGCCGCGAGGCCTGTGCGACGCTGCGCGAACTGGTCCGCGCGACCGGTTATCCGATCACCCAGACTCTGATGGGGCTCGGCGCCTTTCCCGCGAGCGATCCGCAGTTCATCGGCATGCTCGGCATGCACGGCACCTACGAAGCCAATATGGCGATGCACGACTGCGATCTGATGATCTGCATCGGCGCGCGCTTCGACGACCGGGTGACGGGCCGGCTGGACGCCTTCTCGCCCGGTTCCGTCAAGATCCACGTCGACATCGACCCGTCGTCGATCAACAAGAACATCCAGGTGCAGTTGCCGATCGTCGCCGATTGCGGCGAGGCCTTGAAGGCGATGCTCGCCTGCTGGCGCACCAAGGGCTACCAGAAGGACCCGCTGCGCATCGCTGCCTGGTGGGACACCATCAAGACGTGGCAGTCCAAGAACTCACTCGGCTACGTGAAGTCGAAAACGAGCATCAAGCCGCAGCACGCCATCGAGCGGCTCTACCAGCTGACCAAGGACCGTGACGTCTACATCACCACCGAGGTCGGTCAGCACCAGATGTGGGCGGCGCAGCACTTCCACTTCGAGGAACCGTTCCGCTGGATGACCTCCGGCGGCCTCGGCACCATGGGCTACGGCTTGCCGTCGGCCATGGGCGTGCAGATGGCCCACCCGGACAGCCTCGTCATCGACATTGCCGGCGAAGCCTCCTGGGTCATGAACATGCAGGAGATGTCCACGCTGGTGCAGTACCGCTTGCCCGTGAAGTCGTTCATCCTGAACAACAGCTACATGGGCATGGTCCGGCAGTGGCAGGACTTCTTCCACGGCAACCGTCATGCCGAGAGCTACATGGACAGCCTGCCCGACTTCGTGAAGCTGGCGGAGGCGTTCGGCGCGACCGGCGTGCGGGCGACCACCCCCGACGAACTCGACGAGGCGATCATGAAGATGATCGACACGCCCGGGCCGGTGATCGCGGACATCGTCGTCGACCGTGCGGAGAACGTGTACCCGATGATTCCGGGTGGGGCCGCGCACAACGAGATCATGCTGGCGCCCGAGGACCCGTCGGCGCCCGTGAAGGGCGAGGAAGACGGGATGGCCACCGTCTGACGGGCATTTCTTCTGGGCAACGACCTGCTGACGCCCCCGGGAGGGGCACCATCCGTGCTGTACGAACAACGCGCCGTCGACGAGACCCTCCGGCGGCACACCATGGCGGTCCTCGTCGATAACGAACCGGGCGTCCTCGCCCGGGTCATCGGCCTGTTTTCCGGTCGCGGCTACAATATCGACAGCCTGACCGTCGCGGAGGTGGACCGGGCGGCCCATCTGTCGCGCATCACCATCGTCACTACCGGCACCGAGCAGATCATCGAGCAGATCAAGGCGCTGCTCGGCAAGCAGGTGCCGGTGCGGCAACTCGCCGACCTTACCGTCGAGGGCGAGGTCATCGAGCGCGAATTGGCGCTGGCCAAGGTGATGGGCGATCGCGCCCGACTGATCGACGCGCTGCGGGTGGCGGACTTCATGGGCGCCCGGCTGATCGACCGCACCATCGACACGCTGACCTTCGAGGTGACCGGCAGCAGCGAGGATATCGACAGCTTTCTGCGTCTGTTGGAGCCGGTCGAGGTGAGCCGGGCCGGCGTAGTGGCGATGGCGCGCGGTACGCGCACCCTGTCCGTCGACGTCTGACAAGCAAAACGACCCGAACACGAGCGAACACGAGGGACCAAGGACGATGCGCGTCTACTACGAGGCCGATGCCGATCTGAACTTGATCAAGACCAAGAAGGTGGCGATCGTCGGCTACGGTTCCCAGGGCTACGGCCACTCGAACAACCTCAAGGATTCGGGCGTCAAGGAGGTGGTGGTGGCCCTCAAGGAGGGCTCGCCGTCCCGCGCCAAGGCCGAACGCGCCGGGCTGAAGGTGATGACCGCGGCCGAGGCGGCGCGGTGGGCCGACGTCGTCATGGTGCTGACGCCGGACGAATTGCAGGCGGACATCTACAAGGAAGACCTGGCGCCGAACATGAAGCCCGGCGCGGCGCTGATGTTCGCCCACGGCTTCAACATCCACTTCAGCCTGATCGAGCCGCGTGCCGATCTCGACGTGCTGATGATCGCACCCAAGGGGCCGGGCCATCTGGTGCGCGCCGAGTACCAGAAGGGTGCCGGCGTGCCGACGCTCCTCGCCATCCACCAGGACGCGAGCGGCAGTGCCCACGATATCGGCCTCTCCTACGGTGCCGCGATCGGCGGGGCGCGTGCCGGGATCATCGAGACGACCTTCAAGGAGGAGGTCGAGACCGATCTGTTCGGCGAGCAGGTGGTGCTCTGCGGCGGCCTCTGCGCGCTGATCCAGGCCGGCTACGAGACCCTCACCGAGGCCGGCTACGCGCCGGAGATGGCCTATTTCGAGACCGTCCACGAGGTGAAACTGATCGTCGACCTCATCTACGAGGGCGGCCTCGCCAACATGCGCTACTCGATCTCGAACACCGCCGAGTACGGCGACTACAAGACCGGCCCGCGGGTCATCACCGAGGCCACCAAGGCCGAGATGAAGCGGGTGCTCGCCGACATCCAGGAGGGCCGCTTCGCCCGCGACTGGGTGCTGGAGAACAAGGCCGGCCAGCCGGAGTTCAAGGCGACCCGCGCCAAGCACGCCGCGCACGACCTGGAGGTGGTGGGAGCCAAGCTCCGTGCCATGATGCCCTGGATCGGCGCCAACAA
>JBMCMJ010000079.1:0-10528 GCA_048615135.1 Pseudomonadota bacterium | reverse complement strand
GATCCGCCCCGCCTCCATGATGGCGATGCGATGGCCGAGCTTCATCGCCTCCTCGAGGTCGTGGCTGACGAACAGGATCGTCTTCTGCAGCCGCGCTTGCAGATCGAGCAGTTCGTTTTGCAGGTGGTCGCGGATCAGCGGATCGAGCGCGGAGAAGGGCTCGTCCATCAACAGCACCGGCGCGTCGGTCGCGAGCGCCCGGGCGAGCCCGACCCGCTGCTGCATCCCGCCCGACAACTCGTGGACCCAGCGGTCCTCCCAGCCCTCGAGGCCGACCAGCGCGAGCTTCTCCGCGATGATCCGCCGCCGTTCGCCGGTCTCGGTGCCGCGCAGTTCGAGGCCGAAGCCGACATTGTCGGCGACGGTCCGCCAGGGCAGCAGCGCGAAGCCCTGAAAGACCATGGCGATCCGCTCCTGGCGGAGGCGGCGGAGGGCAGGGCGGCCGATCCGTGCGACGTCGACCGTCCCGCCCGCGCCGTCATCGACGTGGACGGCGCCGCGCGCGATCGGTGCCAAGCCGTTGACCGTGCGCAGCAGCGTCGACTTGCCCGAGCCCGACAGGCCCATGACCACCGTGATCCGGCCCTCGGGCACCTCGAGATCGGCGCCGCGGACGGCGACGACTTGGCCGGTGCGTTCCTTGATCTCGCGCGTGTCCAGCCCCTGGTCGACGAGGTCGAGCGCGGCGCGGGGCCGGGCCCCGAAGATGACATCGACGTCCGCGAAGCGCAGCGCCGGCTTCACCGGGCACGTCCCGGATGGGCGAGGCGTGGCACGCGGACGATGCGGTCGAGCAGGATGGCCAGGATGACGATCGCGAGCCCGGCCTCGAAGCCCATCGCCACGTTGACCGTGTTGAGCGCGCGCACGACCGGCTTGCCGAGCCCGTCGGCGCCGACCAGGGCGGCGATCACGACCATCGAGAGGGACAGCATGATGCACTGGGTGAGGCCCGCCAGGATCGTCGGCAGCGCGTGGGGCAACTCGACCCGGATGAGTTTCTGCCAGGGGCTGGCGCCGAAGGCGTCGGCCGCCTCCTTCAACGGCGCCGGGACCGAGGCGATGCCGAGCTGGGTCAGCCGGATCGGCGCCGGCAGGGCGAAGACGATGGTCGAGACGAGGCCCGGCACGACGCCGAGGCCGAACAGGATCAGGGTCGGGATGAGATAAACGAAGGTGGGGATCGTCTGCATCAGGTCGAGGACCGGCCTGAGTGCGGTGTAGAGTGGTGGATGGTGCGCCGCGGCAATGCCGAGCGGCACGCCGATCGCCATGCAGAAGAAGGTGGCGATGGAGACCAGCGACAGGGTCTCCATCGTCTCCCGCCAGTAGCCGAGATTGACGATCAGCAGCAGCGCCAGCACCAGCACCAGCGGCAGCCGCCAACTGCGATGCAGCCAGAAGACGAGCGCCGCGAAGATCAGGATGGTGGCGAGCGGCGGCAACGCCAGAAGGGCGTCCTTCACGCCCTCGATCAGCCACCCCAGACCGTCGGCAACGGCGTCGAAGGCGCCGCCCGCATGGCGTTCGAGAAGGCCGACCGCATCGCGGATCCAAGCCCCGATCGGGATCTTGTCGAGGGTCGGCAAGGCCACCGATCAGCCCGCCCCGAGGTGACGCTCGACCGCCTCCACGCCCGCCTCGCCGTCGATCGTGGTCACGCCCTCCAGCCAGGGGTCCAGCACTTCCGGATGCGCCCTCAGCCAGCGCTCGGCTGCTGCTTCGGGCGTCATGCCATCGTTCAGGATCATGCCCATCACCTCGTTCTCCATCTCCAGGGTGAAGGCGAGGTTTTCCAACAGACGGCCGACATTCGGGCACTCGTCCGTGTAGCCGGCACGGACGTTGGTGTGGACGGTCGCACCCCCGTAGTTCGGCCCGAACACTTCGTCGCCGCCCGAAAGATAGGTCAGATCGAACGCGGCGTTCATCGGATGCGGTTCCCAGCCGAGGAAGACGATCGGCTGTTCGCGGTTCACCGACCGCTCGACCTGGGACAGCATGCCCTGCTCGGAACTCTCGACGAGGCGGAACTCGCCGAGCCCGAACCGGTCGCTGGCGATCATGTCCAACACCAGACGATTGCCGTCATTGCCGGGCTCGATGCCGTAGATCTCGCCCTCGAGCGCATCGGCGAAGCGCTGGATGTCGGCGAAGTCGGTGAGGCCCTGCTCGGCCAGATAGGTCGGCACGGCGAGCGTGTACTTCGCCCCTTCGAGATTGGTGCGGACGGTCTCGACGGTCCCCGCCTCGCGGAACGGCGCGATGTCGGCTTCCATCGTCGGCATCCAGTTGCCGAGGAAGACGTCGATGTCGCCATTGGCGAGGCTCTGGTAGGTGACCGGCACCGACAACAAAAACGTTCGGGTCTCGTAGCCCAGACCTTCGAGCACGAGGCTGGTCAGCGCGGTCGTCGCGGTGATGTCGGTCCAGCCCACGTCGGAAAACCGCACGCGTTCGCAGCTCTCGGGCTCGGCGGCGAGCGTCTGGCCACCGGCGAGCAGGCCGACCGTGGCGGTCAGCGCGAGCAGGGAGGACCTGGACATGGGGACTCCTTCGTTGGGCACGAAAGCCACTGTCTAGCCCATTTCGGCGAACGCGTTGAGCACGAAGGATTTTTGATTGACCGTCCAATCAACCGCGGCGCACCATGTCGCCGAACCGTGGGAGGTGCAGGGTGCCCAAACTCGGCATGCCCGAGGTCCGGCGTCGACAGTTGATCGAGGCGACCTGCATCACCGTGCACCGCTACGGCCTGGCCGACGCCACCGTGCAGCGGATCGCCCACGAGGCGGGCCTCTCGACCGGCATCGTCCATCACTACTTCGCGGGCAAGGCCGATCTGCTGGCCCAGACCATGCGCGCCCTCTTGGAGGACCTCCGTCAGGACCTCGTCGAGCGGCTCCGTCGTGCGGTCGACCCCGAGGCGCGGGTCCGGGCGGTGCTGGAAGCCAATTTCGCCCCCAGCCAGTTCCAGCCGGCCCTCGTGGCGACGTGGCTCGCCTTCTGGGCCGAGGCACCGCATGCTCCGGCCCTCCTACGCCTCAGGCGGATCTACACCCGCCGGACGCTCACCAATCTGCGCGCACCCCTGGCGGACCTGCTGCCGCCGGACGAGGCGAGCCGCGCGGCAGTCACGCTGGCGGCCATGATCGACGGATTCTGGCTGCGGGCGGCGCAGGACCAGCCGGATTTCGACGGCGAGGAGGCCAAGCGGCTAACGCTGCGTCACCTCGATCTGGAACTGCGGGCGGCTCGCGGAGCCCCTGCCCATCGCCGGCCGACGCCCGCACCCAAGACCACCGCGACGATCCAAGATGCGAGCGAGACGGCCACGTAAGCGAGCGCCGGCAGCGTACCGCCCGCTTGCCAGAGCGTCAGCGTTTCCAGGCCGAACAGCGAGAACGTCGTGAAGCCGCCGCAAAAGCCGGAGAGGAAGAACGGCCGCGCCCAGGCGCCGAGTGCGAACGGGCCGGGCGGTTGCACGAGTTCCGCGAGCAGGCCGATCGAGAAAGCACCCAGGACGTTCACCGCCAACGTACCGTAGAGGTGCGCATCGCCGAGCCACATCGCCATCGCCAGCGACAGGGCGAAGCGCGCGAGCGCACCCAGGGCCGAGCCCAAACCCACGGCGAACCAGACGCTCATCGCATTCCCAGGGCGAAGCCGGTTGCCACGGCGCCGAGGCCCAGAACGAGGGTCATTGCCAGATAGGCGCCAAGGCGGAGCCACGCCCGTTCCTCGCGCAGAACCTCGACCTGCAGGGCCACGGCCGAGACGGTGGTGAAGCTGCCGAGCACGCCCGTGGCAAAGAAGGTCAGGGCGAGAGGGTCGCCTTGGTCGAGGATCGTGACGAGCCAGCCGAGGGCGAAGCATCCCGTGACATTGACCGCCAGCGTGCCCCAGGGCAGGCCATCGCCGAGCCGCCGGTCGACCCACGAAGCCATGGCGAAGCGACCCATGCCGCCAACGGCGCCACCAAGCGCGACCGAGACGAGGAGGGCAGGCTCCATGGCGGACATGGCCTTTCGGCAGGTGGCATGGCAGAAGGCAGCGGACGCAAGCTCGCGAGGTGATCCTATGGCCGTGCCCAAGGGGCAGCAACTGACCTTCCTCTACACCGACGAGCTGCCGCGCTCGGTCGCCTTCTACCGCCACGTGCTCGATCTGGAACCCGTCATCGACCAGGGACGGGTGATGATCTTCCGCATCAATGCCGGAGCCTATCTGGGCGTGTGCGACCTGCCCGACCGGCCGCGCGGGACCGACGGCGTCATGGTCAGCTTCGTCTGCGACGTCGACGCGACCTATGCCCGGCTCACGGCGCGGGGCGTCGCGTTCGACGGCCCGCCTGCGCGCCACGTGAACGGCACGGTCTACAGTGCGTTCTTCCGCGACCCCGACGGCTACCGTTTGGAGATCCAGGAGTTCCACGACCCGCGCTGGGACGCGCTGTTTTCCGCCGCGGACGGCGAGCGCATCTATTCCGGTGCCCCCTTCGAAGCGCTTGCCGGCTATTGCCGGGCCGTGGTCGACGGCGATCACGTCCGCGTCTCGGGCACCACGGGCTTCGACCCCGAGACGATGACCTTCCCCGACACGGTCGAGGCGCAGGCCGAGAACTGCTTCGCCAACATCCGCGCAGCACTCGCCAAAGCCGGCTGCACGCTCGCCGACCTCGTCTCGGTGCGCGTCTACATCGCCACCCGCGAGGAGTTCCAACGCATCAAGCCGATCATCAAGCAGCACTGCGACGCCGCCCGGCCAACCAACACCAGCATCATCTGCGGCCTCGACCGCGAGGAGATGCGGGTCGAGATCGAGGCCATCGCCCGGCGGCGGCGGCGGTAGGGCCCGAAAAAAGGAAGAGCCAGGGGGCTTTTGGCCCCCTGGACCCCCGGCCGACGGCTTTTGCCGTCGGCACTTGGCCACGCTCAGCGGCTCTCGGCGGCTTCCTCGATGCCGCGCGGGGCGAGCGAAAGACGCCGCTCGCGGTGGAAGACGTAGAGGCCGGACGCGGTGATGATGGCGATGCCGAGCCAGGTGAGCGGGCCCGGAAAGTCGCCGAAGATCAGATAGCCCCACAAGACCGCGGCGCCGATCTCCAGATACTGGAAGGGGGCGAGCACGTTGGCCGAGGCGCGGCGGAACGCGTGCACGATCAGCAAATGCGAGACGGTGGCGATCAGGCCCAGAACGACCAGCCAAGCCAAACTCGCAAGGTCCGGCCACGAGGGCGTCAGCGCCTGGACCCCGAACAGCGGGCCCGCGACAAGCAGGATGCCCATGGTCGCGGCACCGGCGAGGCCGGCCGTGAACTGCAGGGCGACCGGCTCGGTTCGCTGGGCGAGCACGCGGGTCGCCACCAAATAGAGCGCGAAGAGAAAGCCCGCCAGGAGCGGCAGGAGGGCGGCCCAGCCGAAGGCATCGAGCCCGGGCCGGACGATGAGCATCGCCCCGCCGAAGCCCACCAGGATGGCGGTGATCCGCCGCCAGCCGATGCCCTCCTTCAACAGCACGCCCGCGAGCAGCGACAGCAGCAGGGGTTCGACGAAGAAGATCGCGATCGTCTCGGCCATCGGCATCACCGCCAAAGCGGCGAAGAACGCGGTGGTGGCGAGTGCCAGCAGCACGCCCCTGAGCGCGTGCAGCCAGCCGTCGCCGGGCGCGCCGAGCAGCGGCCGGCCGAGGGCCAGGGGGGCGAGGAACAGGACCTGGAACGCGAAACGGGCGAAGGCGATCTGCGCCGCGACCATCACCAATGAGAGATACTTGGCGATCGCGTCCATCGCCGGCACGAGCATCATCGCCGCCACCATGAACAACATGGCGACCTCGACCGGGTGACGGCGGGCGACGGCGGTGCTCATCGAGCGGACTTTCCCTGACGGGCCGTCTGCATAGAGCGGCGATGCGCCGGACGCCAGTCTCAGGCGGCCTGATCGCGCACCCGGCGGACGATATCGCCGTGCACCTCGACATAGCCTTCGCCGATGCTCGCCACGTGCGGCTCGATCTCGTCGTGGAAGGCGGGCAGACGGTGAAAAGGCACGGCCGGCGCGAAGTGGTGCGCCGTGTGGTAGGCCATGTTCCAGTTGAGAACGCGCAAGGGCCAGAGCACCCGGGTTGTCCGGGTGTTCTCCAGGAAGTTCGGCACGAGCGGCAGCCCGACATGCTCCGCCATCCGCACGACCCGCATCCAGGGCTCGCCCAGCAGCCGAGGGATCAGCCAGTAGGTGAGCGCGGCCCAACTGCTGGCGGCGAGGGAGAACGCCACCACCAGGGCGTAGAACGCCCACATCCACCGCGCCCGTTGGCTCACCTCCCGCTGCTGGCGGTCGTCCAGAAAACGCCGCTCCGTCGCGCTGAAGCGGCCGCGGGCGTGGTCGACCATGTTGTGCACGAGGCCCGTCCAGTAGGGGACGGTCGAGAGATACCAGACATAGCCGGCGAGCGAGGTCGGCAGCGCGATCAGTTCCGGATCGTCCTCCGGATGCTGGGTGTGCGCGTGGTGCGCCCGGTGCTCGTAGCGAAAGAAGGTCGGCGAGAGAACGATGGCGAGGCCCGCAACCCACGCCACCGCATCGTTCAGCCAGCGGCGGCGAAACGCCGTGTAGTGGGTGCACTCGTGCAGCGGTGCGAAGAGGTGCACGAGCACCACTCCGTGCAGGACCATCGCCGCTACCACCCACCACGTGCCGAGGCTCACGTGGACCAGCCAGCCGGTCACCCCGAGCATGGCCAGATGGCCGGCGAGGAACACGAGCCCCGGCGCGTCCGTGCGCTCCAGAAAGGCGCGGTAGCGGCTCTTGGGCACGATGTCGGTCACGGCGACGCGTCGGCTCATCCGGGTCTCCCGAGGAACTCGTGGCAAGGTGCCTCGCAGGCAGCTTGGATCAAGCCCCCGATTGACCGCGAGTGCGGCGCGGGCGCACCTTGCAGTCGGGGGAGATGGAGGAAACCGTGACCGTGGACGTGGCCCGGCTCCGCCGACGGCTCGAGTGCGCGCTGGGGCGCGCGCCTGCCGATCTGGTGATCACCAACGCCCGGATCCTGAACACCGCCGACGGCACGATCGAGCCCGGTTCCATCGCCATCGCCGATGGGGTGATCGTCGGCACCTACGACGCCTACGAGGGAGCCTCGGTGATCGATGCGGGCGGGCGGATCGTCGCTCCCGGCTTCGTCGACACCCATGTCCACGTCGAGAGTTCGCTGGTCGCGCCGGCGGAGTTCGAGCGCCTGGTCCTGCCGCGCGGGACCACCACCGCGATCTGCGATCCGCACGAGATCGCCAACGTGCTCGGGCTCGACGGCATAAGCTACATGCTGGACCGCGCGGGCGGGCTCGCGATGAGCCTGTTCGTCAACCTCTCCTCCTGCGTGCCGGCCAGCCCGCTGGAGACCTCGGGGGCAGGGCTCGAGGTGGACGATCTGCTGACGCTTTGCGACCACCCGCACGTGCTGGGTCTCGCGGAGATGATGAACTTTCCGGGTGTGCTCGCGGGCGACGCGGCCCTGTTGGCCAAGCTCGCCGCCTTCGCGGAGCGCCACATCGACGGCCATGCGCCTTTGCTCCGCGGCCGCGACCTCTCGGCCTACGCCTCGCTCGGCATCCGCACCGAGCACGAATGCACGCTGCTGGACGAAGCACGCGAGAAGCTGAAGAAGGGCCTCGCCATCCTGCTCCGCGAGGGCAGCGTCGCGAAGAACGTGAGCGACCTCGCGCCGCTGCTCACCGAGCAGACCTGGCCGCGGATCGCCTTCTGCACCGACGACCGCAATCCGGTGGAGATCCTGAGCGAAGGGCATATCGACCATGCGGTCAGGCTGGCGATCCGCGCGGGCGCGCCGGTGGTGGCCGCCTATCGCAGTGCGACGCTCGCCGCGGCCCAAATCTTCGGCCTGCGTGACCGCGGGCTGATCGCCCCGGGCTATCGGGCCGACCTCGTGCTGCTCGACGATCTGGAGGACGTGCGGATCGCGCAGGTGATCTGCGGTGGCCGGCCGGTCGCGGATCTTCCGCCCATGGGCGAGCCCGCTCCGGTTGGCCGCCGCTCGGTGCGGCGCCGTCGGGTCGCTTCGGCCGATCTGGGACTTCCGGCAAGGGACGACCTGCCGGTGATCGGGGTCCGCCGGCATTCGCTCCTGACGGACCGGCTGGAGCGAGGGCTGCGCGTCGTCGATGGTGTGATCGAGGCTGATCCGGAGCGCGGCATCCAGCTCATCGCCGTGCTCGAGCGTCATGGCCGCAACGGCCGGATCGGCCGGGGGCTCGTCGAAGGCTTCGGCGGGCTCGACGGCTGCCTCGGCTCCAGCGTCGGCCACGACAGCCACAACCTGACCCTCGTCGGCAGCGACCGCACGGCGATGGCGGTTGCCGCCAACCGGCTGATCGACCTCGAGGGCGGCTTGGTCGTGGTGCGTGGCGACGAGGTGCTGGCCGAACTGCCGCTGCCGATCGCCGGGCTGATGAGCGATCGGCCCTACGAAACGGTGGCGGACGCCCTGGGGCGACTGGCCGATGCGGCGAGGGCGATCGGCTGCACCCTCGACGAGCCGTTCCTGCACATGGCCTTCCTGCCGCTGGTGGTGATCCCCCACCTCAAGCTCTCGGATCGGGGGCTGGTCGACGTCGATCGCTTCGTGCTGCTCGACGAAAGCCCGCCGGCATAACCGGCGGCGGCCGGAGTCTCGGAGCTCCGGCCGCTCGTGGTGTCAGCGCTCCGGGACGAGCGCCCAGTGCTCGGGCGAGCGCCAGAGCCGCGACCGGAACAGCTCGCGCTCGAAGATGAACTCCTTCGGGAGCCGGTCGAGGAACTGGTCGAACAGCTGTTCGTGGGCGTGGGCCTCGGCGTTGCCCGCGCCCTGCTCCACGGCCATCAGCTCGTAGTAGAGCTCGCGCGGGAAATCCAGGCCGGTCCAGTCGATGTCCTCGTAGCGGGGCATCCAGCCGACCGGGCTTTCGACCGGCGCCGTGCGGCCGTGGATGCGGTCGACCACCCATTTCAGGACGCGCATGTTCTCGCCGAAGCCGGGCCAGATGAAGTTGCCCGCGTCGTCCTTGCGGAACCAGTTGACCCGGAAGACGCGCGGCGGGTTGGGCAGGTGACGGCCCACGTTCAGCCAGTGCGCGAAATAGTCCGCCATGTTGTAGCCGCAGAACGGCAGCATCGCCATCGGGTCACGGCGCATCGCCGCTTGGCCGACCGCGGCGGCAGTAGCCTCCGAGCCCATGGTTGCGGCCGAATACACGCCGTGGCTCCAGTTGAAGGCCTGGTAGACGAGCGGCATGCCCTTGCTCATCCGGCCACCGAACATGAAGGCCGAGATCGGCACGCCCTTGGGGTTTTCCCAATTCGGATCGATGGTCGGGCACTGCGATGCGGGGGCGGTGAACCGCGCATTGGGATGCGCCGCCGGTCGGCCGCAGTCGGGCGTCCAGTCCTGCCCCTTCCAATCGATCAGGTGCGCGGGCGGCTGCTTGGTCATGCCCTCCCACCAGACGTCGCCGTCGTCGGTGAGGGCCACGTTGGTGAAGATGCAATTGGCGTAGAGCGTCGCCATCGCGTTGGGGTTGGTCCTCTCCGAAGTGCCCGGCGCCACGCCGAAGAAGCCGGCCTCGGGATTGATGGCATAGAGCCGGCCATCCTCGCCGCGCTTGATCCAGGCGATGTCGTCGCCGACCGTCAGCACCTTCCAGCCCTCGAAGCCCTTGGGCGGTACCATCATGGCGAAGTTCGTCTTGCCGCAGGCCGAGGGGAAGGCGGCGGCGATGTAGGTCTTTTCCGCCTTCGGGCTCTCCACGCCCAGGATCAGCATGTGTTCGGCGAGCCAGCCCTCGTCGCGGGCCATCACGCTCGCGATCCTGAGCGCGAAGCACTTCTTGCCCAACAGCGCGTTGCCGCCGTAGCCCGAGCCGAACGACCAGATCGCCCGCTCCTCCGGGAAATGCGCGATGTAGGTGTTCTCGGGGTTGCAGGGCCAGGCGACGTCCGTGGCACCCTCGACCAACGGCTGGCCGACCGAGTGCAGGCAGGGCACGAAATCGCCGTCCTCGCCGAGCACGTCCAGCACCGGCTGGCCGATGCGGGTCATGATCCGCATGTTGACCACGACATAGGCGCTGTCGGTGATCTCGACGCCGATCTGGGCGATGTCGGAGCCGAGCGGGCCCATCGAGAAGGGGATGACGTGCATGGTGCGCCCACGCATGCAGCCCTGGAAGAGGCCGGTCAGCTTGGCCTTCATCTCCTTGGGCGGTGCCCAGTTGTTGGTCGGGCCCGCGTCGTTCCGGTTGGTCGAGCAGATGTAGGTCTTGTCCTCGACGCGCGCGACGTCGCGCGGATCGGAGCGACAGAGGAACGAGTTGGGGCGCTTCTGCTCGTTCAACCTGATGAACGTGCCGCTCTCGACCATCTCGTCGGTCAGCCGTTTCCACTCCTCGTCGGAGCCGCTCACCCAATGGATCTTGTCCGGCTCGCACAGGCGCGCCATCTCCTCGACCCAGGCGATCAACTTGGCGTTT
>JBMCMJ010000078.1:0-10538 GCA_048615135.1 Pseudomonadota bacterium | reverse complement strand
TTGCCGTCCTTCAGGACGACGATCCGGTCGGCCAGCGTCATGGCTTCGATCTGGTCGTGGGTGACGTAGATCATCGTCGCCCCGAGATCACGGTGGAGGATCGAGATCTCGACCCGCATCTGCGCGCGCAGTTCCGCATCGAGGTTCGAGAGCGGCTCGTCGAACAGGAACAGCTTGGGCTTGCGGACGATGGCGCGGCCGATCGCGACCCGCTGGCGCTGCCCGCCCGAGAGTTCGCGCGGCCGGCGTTGCAGCAACGGCTCGATCCGCAGGATGCGCGCCGCCTCGGCGACCCGCTTATCGATCTCCGGGCGCGGTGTGCGGGCCATTTCCAGGCCGAACGCCATGTTCTGGAAGACGCTCATGTGCGGGTAGAGCGCGTAGGACTGGAACACCATCGAGACCTCGCGCCTCGCCGGCTCGGTGTAGGTGACGTCCTGCCCGTCGATCCGCACCCGGCCCCCCGAGACCTCCTCCAGCCCGGCGATCAGTCGAAGCAGGGTGGACTTGCCACAGCCCGAGGGGCCGACGAACACGACGAACTCGCCCTTCTCGGCGCCGAGGTCGACGCCGCGGATGACGTCGGTCTGACCGAAGCGCTTCGTCACGTGGTCGAGTTCGAGAAACGACATGGGCTACTCCGGTGCGCGTTCGGGCGAGAGGACGGCAAGGTTGGCGGCCCGCCCTTCGGCGGCGTTACGGGCTTCGAAAAGGTCGAGATAGACTTCGTAGGCGATGGCGTGGGCCTCGGCCCACCGGCCGTCCGTCGGCACCGTCCGCTGCCTCGGTGCCATTCCGTCGATGGCTTCGAGCAGGCTCGGCCGGTCCCCGGCGGCGACGGCCGCGACCATTGCCGTCCCGAGCAGGACCGGTTCTTCGACCTCGACGTCGAGAAGCGTGGCGCCCAGCGTGTCGGCATACAGACGGACCAGCAGCGGGTTGCGGCGGTGGCCGCCGGCGAGCGCCACCTCGTCGATCGTGTAGCCGTGACCGTTCAGGTGCTGGACGATGTGGCGCGTCTGCAGCGCGAGTGCCCTGGCGGTGGCGTAGTAGAGTTCGAGAAGCGAACGGCGGTCCGTGTCGGGGCCCGCACCCGTGACCAAGGCCCGGACGTGACCCGCGCCGAGCGGGGCCCGGTTGCCGAGCCAGTCCGGTACCAGATGTCGCTGCCAGGCGAAGGCTGGACCCTCGGCGCGCAAGGCCGCCTCGATCTCGGTGACGATCTCGCCGTGGCCGGCGGCGGACGGCGCGCCCGGGCCGGCCGGGTGATGGGCGAGCAGCGCATCGAGTGCGGCGCCCGCCATGGTGAGCCCCGCCTCGTGCATCCAAACGCCCTCGAAAACGGCGTCGCGAAAGGGGCCCCAGACCCCCGGAATGGCGCGGCGGTCGCGGGCGAAGGCGAGGATGGATGTGGAGGTGCCGCCGATCAGCGCGAGCCTGTGGTTCATCCGTGGGCCGAAGCCGCGGCCGAGCGCGCCCAGCGCGCCGGCTTCGGCATCGATCAGCCCGACCGCGACCGGCAGTCCGGCCGCGAGGCCCAAGGCTTCGGCGGCATCGACCGTGAGCGCGCCGTGCACGGTCCCGACCGGGCGGCCGGGATCGGCCAGCCGGCCCCGGTCGAGCAGATCCGCGATGTCGAGTTCGGCCAGGAGATCGCGCTGCCAGGGCGCGGCTGCCGCCGGTAGATAGGGCCATTTGCAGGCGAGCCCGCAATGCGAGTGGACGTCCGTGCCGGTGGCCCGATGCGCGAGCGCGTCGCACAGGTCGCGGACGGCGGTCACCTGCCGCCAAGCGTCCGGCGCGTGGCGCTTGACCCACAGGAGCTTCGGCAGGTGCATCTCGGGCGAGATGGAGCCGCCCAGATGCTCGAGATAGGGATGTCCCGTTCGGTCGATCTCTCGGGCGAGGTCCTCGCCCCGGTGGTCCATCCAGCAGATCACGTCGCCGCCGAGCGCGTCGCCGAGCCCGTCCAGGTGCACCGAGGACGTGGCATCGAAGGCGAGGGCACGCGCTTGCCGGGCCGCCTCGGGTTCGCTCGCGGCACAGCCGCGCACGGCCGCCACCACGGCCTGCCAGATGTCCGCCATGCGGTAGACGGCTTGGCCGTCGGTCGGGCGGATCAACGCCATCGGTGCCGCATGGCTCGCGAGCAGGTGGCCGTCCGCGTCGAACAGGGCGGCGCGGGCGGCAAGCGTGCCGACATCGACCGCGAGGTAGGTGGCGCTCAACGGCCGGGCTCCAGCAGCGTCTCGGCGGTGGCCTCGTCGGTGGCGAGGCGGTTGACGTAGCCGGCAGCCAAGAGCCCGCGCATCACCGGTGCTTTGTGCGGACCGCCTGCCGCCATGATCGAGACGGGCACGCGCTTCAAATCAACGGGCGGCAGCGCCATGACGCGACCGTTGAGGGGATGGTCCACGGGCTCGCCCTCGGCGTTGCAGAAGACGCCGAGGAGATCGCCCACCGCCCCCGCCGCGCGCAAGCCCTCGACGCTCTCCACCACCGCCTGGGTGCGGCCGAGCAGGGAACGGGTCGAGAGATCGCCGCAGGTCACGAGCGCCACGTCGCACGACTTCGCCCGCCGCATGGTCTCGGCAACGCCGTAGTGGGTCAGGAGGGTCGCCTTGCTCTCGCGGCTCGGGCAGTAGATCGGAGCGGTGAAGTAGAAGCACTCGGCGCCGATCGCCTGGGCGAGCGCCGTCGAGACCTCGAAGGTGTTGGTGCCGGAGCCTCGGGCGAGGCCGCCCATCAGCGAGACCACCCACGAGCCGTCGAGCCGGTGCGGGGCGATCCGTGCGATGGCGGCGCGCAGCGTCCGGCCCCAGCCGACGGCCACGCCGATGCCGGGAACGAGGCGTGGCTCCAAGAGGGCTGCCGCCGCCTCGCCGATCACCCGCTGCAGATCGGCCTCGTCCGGCACCGTCGGGACGACGTTCACCTCCACCAGCCCGAAGCGGGCGCGCAGGCGCTCTTCCAGAGCCACGCAGTGGGCGAGCGGCAGGCGCAGTTCGATGTGCACCGAGCCGTCGGCGCGCACCTGCCCGACGATGCGGTTGACCCGCAGCCGCGTCAGTCCCAGCCGGTTGGCGATCTCCTGCTGGGTCATGCCGCCCATGAAATAGTACCAGGCGACGCGTGCCCGCAGCTGCTCGGCCTCGTCGATGCCGGCCGTCGAACGGGGCGCCGGCTCGCTCATGAGGCGGCGGCGAACGCCCGGCGGAGCGTCGCCATCGAGCGGGCCATGGCCTCCAGCACCGAGGCGTCGTCGCGCTCGAAGGGGTAGAACACCTCGAGGAACACCGGGCGGTCGGCCGTGCCCGTGCTGGAAAGGAGGTCCCGCACCGCGCGGGGATCGACCCGGCCCTCGCGGGTGAAGTCCCAGTGGCAGTCGAGCTGGTAGTCGGTCTGCTGCACATGGACCACGCCGACATGCGGGGCGAGGCCCTCCAGCCAGGGACGCATGTCGGCGTGGGCCGGGCCGTAGAGCGGCTCGTAGGTGCCGTGGCCCCAATCGAGGCAGAACCGCCAGGGCACGGCCGAGCCGGCGAGATCGGTCATCAAGCGCCGCGCCTGCTCGACCGTCCAGGGCCACTCGCGCCGCATGGGCGTCGGCTCGACCAGCAATTCGGTGATCCCGCGCACGGCCGCCGCCTCGGCGAGCCGCTCCATCCGGCGGACCAGATCGGCATAGTCGCCCTCGGGGATGGCGTCCGGCTCGACGCCGTCGACGCGCGACGCGACCGCACCCAGCGGACCGCCGACGCGCTCGATGCCGGCGAGCCGGGCCACGTCCATCGCGCGGATCAGCCAGGCCAGGGCGTAGTCGCGGACCGCGGGCTCGGGATGGAGGAGCTGGTTGAAGGTGTAGTGGGCAAGGCCGATGAAGGCCGAATGGATGGTGATGCCTCGGTCGGCTGCCGCCGCCCTGGTCTCGGTCGCCATCTTCGTGCGCACGTCGTCCGGCCACATCGGATCGAGCAGGTCGAACGAGAGCTGGACGAGGTCGGTCTCGAGGCGGTTGCGGACGACCTCGGTCCAGAGCGCCGGGGTCACCCAGCGCTTGACGCAGAACGACAGGTTGACGCCGAGTGGATTGGTCACGGGCTCGCCTCCTCGTGCGTTCATTTGGTGGCGCCCATGGTCAGGCCGCGGATCATGTGCCGCGAGACCAGGAGCGCGAAGACGACCACCGGCAGGACGATCAGCGTGCCGGTGGCCATGATCTTGCCCCAGGGCAGTTCGTAGCCGGACATGAAGCTGGTCGCGACGACCGGCGCGGTGAGCGCGTCGCGCCGGGTGAGGACGAGCGCGTAGAGCAGCTCGTTCCAGGAAAAGATGAACGAGAAAATGCCGGACACGGCGATGCCGGGCAGGCCGAGCGGCACGTAGATGCGGCGGAAGATGGTCAGCTGCGAGGCGCCGTCGAGCCGCGCCGCCTGTTCGAGCTCCGGCGGGATCGAGCGGAACTGGTCGGTGCAGATCCAGACCACGATCGGCAGGGTGAAGGTCAAATAGATCAGGATCAAGACGAGCTGCGTGTCGAGCAGTTGCAGCTGGCGGGCCAGCATGAACACCGGCAGGGCCAGTACGATCGGGCTGACCATGCGGTTGGTGATGAACCAGAACCACAGCTCGCGCTTCGCTTTGAACTCGAAGCGGGCGAGGGCGTAGGCGGCGGGCGCACCCAGGAGGATCGCCAGCGCCGTCGTCGCGAGGGCGACGATCAGCGAGTTGCCGATCGCGTGGACCACGGTGCGGTCCGCCCAGACCTCGGCGTAGTGGGCGAAGGTCGGCTCGAAGAGCCAGACCGGGGGCGAGGCCAGGATGTCGGTCTGGTCCTTGAAGCTGGAGGCGACCATCCAGACGAACGGAAACAGCGTGAAGGCGAGGACGGCCAAAAGCCCCAGGAGGTGGCCGAGCCGCCCGGCGAGGCGGGCGTTCATCGGTCGATCTCCCGGTAGACGAAGCGGATGTAGAGCCGGCTCAACATGATCGTGAGGATCAAGAGGAGAATGGCCTGGGCGGAGGCGTAGCCGAGGTCGAAGACCCGAAAGCCGATCCGCTGGATGTAGATCGAGATGATGTCGGTCGCCGCGCCCGGTCCGCCGCGGGTCATGACGAACACCATGTCGAACAGCTTCAGCACGTCGGCGGAGCGCAGGATCAAGATGGCCGTCAGGCCCGGCAGCAGATAGGGAAACTGGATCCGCCGCAGCATCGCCCACGGCGACGAGGTCTCGAGCCTTGCAGCCTCTTCGACCTCCTGCGGCACCATCGACAATCCGGCGAGGAACAGGAGCGCGCAGAAGGGCGTCCACTGCCAGATGTCCATGATGGCGATGGCGGCGAACGCGCCTGCGGGCGTGCCGAGCCAGTCGAGCGGCCCGAGGCCGAACCAGCCGACGATCTGGTTGGCGACGCCGAAATCGCGGTTGAAGACCAGCCGGCCGACCAGACCCACGACCGCGTAGGTGGTCGCGAGCGGGACCACCAGCGAGACCCGGCAGAGCGAGCGCACGAGGCCCAGTCCCGGCTTGTGCAGCAGCAGGGCGATGGCGAGGCCGAAGGCGAGCTGGAAGGGCAGGACGGTGAGGAAGAACTGGCCGGTGAGCAGGAGCGAATCCCAGAAGGTCGGATCGCCGAACGCTCGGCTGTAGTTCTCGAAGCCCACGAACGGCATGCCGTCGCGCGGCCGGGTGATGTTGAAGCGGTGGAACGAGGTGTAGAGCGCAAAGAGCAGCGGCCAGATGCCGACCGCGAGCAGCGCCACCACCGCGGGCGCCAGGAAGGCAGCGGGCGTCCAGCGGCCGTAGCCCGGGTTCAGGCGCTCTCTCACCGCTGGCTCACTCCAGATTGGTGTGGTTGGCGCGCATCGCCTCGGCTGTCACGGCGAGCTTGGTTTTCAGCCGGTCGATCATGCCTTCGAAGAGGACGTACTGCGCCCCCTCGTAGAGCGAGCCCATCGGCAGCACCGAGGTGGCGGCACCCCGATCGTCGGCCATGGTCTGCGCCGGGATCACCAGCACCCGATCCGCCGCCTTCGGGCAGGCCCCGTCCGGCTGCGCGGTCACCACCAGCGTCTTGGCGCCGTCGCGCCGCGCCACGCCCATCAGCGCCTCGACGGTGGAGAAGTGACCGGGACCGGCCGAGACGATCAACAGATCGCCCGCGCCCAGATGCGGCGTCGTCATGTCGCCCACTACCGAGGCCTGCAACCCCAGATGGAACAGGCGCATGGCGAAGCCCTTGATCTGCAAGCCCTCCCGGCCGACGCCGTAGAGCGCGATCCGGTTGGACGCCGCGATCAGGTCGCAGGCCGCCTCGATCTGGCCGTGATCGATCCGCTCGAACACGGCGGCCAGATCACCCAACGCACGGGTATAGAAGCTCTGCATCGCTCGATCCCATCGAAAGGAAAAGAGGCCAGGGGGCTTTTGGCCCCCTGGAACCCCCGGCGACGGCTTTGCCGCCGCCTTTCGAAAAGGTGGCAGCGGCAGCGCCGCTGCCGGGGGGTGAAGGGGGGACCATCAAGTCCCCCCTTCTCTTCTCTTTCCTCTTTTCCCGTTACTGTAGAAGCTCGCGGCGGCCGTCGTAGTAGCCGTCGCGTTCGAGGATCGTCTCGATGCGCGTGCCGATCTCTTCTGCACCCTCCAGGGTCGAGACCTCGCCGAGCATCATCCGCGTGCCCCATTCGGCGATGATTTCGGACATCTCGGGCCAAGCCGGGAACCGCGGGCGGAACTCCGGCACGCCCGCCTGCCAGCTCTCGACCATCGGCTCGACGAACATGAACCGCTCACGGATGTCCGGCTCCTCGTAGATCGCCATCCGGCCGGACACGCCGCCCGCTTCGACGTAGTCGCGGGCGATCGCCTCGGAGGTGGCCCACTGGATGAAGAGCCAGGCGGCGTGCTGCTCGGCCTCGCTCGCCTGGCCGGTCACGGCCAGCGAGAAGCCGCCGAGCGCCGGCAGACGGCCGGCCGGGCCCGCGGGCTCCGGCGCCACGCCGAGGCAGTCGATGATCCGCGAGGTGGTCGGGTCGGTCAGCGTGCCGTAGAAGGCCGACCACTCGGTGATCATGGCGACCTGGCCCTGGGCGAGCGCGTTCACCGCTTCGGCGTGGTCGTAGGAGACGATGCCGGGCGGCATGTAGGCCATCAGGTCCTGGCGGAACTGCAGGCCGGCCTGGCTCTCCTCGCTCGTCAGGTTGGAGCGGAACTCTTCGTCGAGCAGCGAGCCGCCGAACGGCCAGAGCACGCGCATGAAGCTGTCGGCCGACTGGGTCTCGCCGCGCATCGACTGCAGCGCGAAGGCGTAGCGGTCGTTGGCCGCGTCGGTCAGCGCCGGCGCGTAGGTCTCCAAAAGCTCGGTCCAGGTCGCGGGCGGTGCGTCGAAGCCGGCCTCTTCCAGCATGCAGCGGTTGTAGAAGAGCAGCCCCGAGTAGTTGTCGAAGGGCAGGCCGTAGACGGTGCCGCCCCAGCTGCCGAAGGCGTCGAGCAACAGCGGGAAGAAGCCGTCGAGATCGAGCTCGGGATCGGTGATCGCCGGGTTGCTCGTGAAGGTCTCGATCGGCACGATCCACTCGTTCTCGGAGAACTCGCCGATCCAGACGAGGTCGACCAGGGCGGCGGTCAGGCGGCCATCGGCGGCGAAGTCGAGGACCTGGCGCTCGCGGGCGTTCTCGTAGGGCGTGATCTCGTAGTTGACCGTGATGCCGGTGCGGCTCTCGAACTCCGGCAGGAGGTCGATGATCGCCCGGTAGCCGGGGCGGTCGAGGAACAGGACGTTGACCTCGGTGCCGGCATAGGGGGCGGCCGCTTCCTCCAAAGTCCAGGCCCAGGCCTGGGGCGTCAGCGCCGTCGTGCCGAGCACGAGAGCGGCAGCCCCCGCGGCTGCCTTCAGCTTGTGGGACACGTCAGTCTCCTCCCTTGCGTTCCATGCCGTTGGGATAGATGAGGCTCTTGATCAGGCCCGGCTCGTCCGCCGCATGGCGGCGAAACAGCTCCGGGGCCTCGTCGAGGCCGACTTCCTCGGTCACCATCGACCGCACGTCGACCCGGCCCTCGCGGACGAGTTCGATCGCACGCGGGTAGACCTCGCCCATCCGCCGCGCGAACTTGATCTTCAGGCCGCGCCGCCGGGCTTCGGCGGCAGGCAGGGTGTAGGTGTCGCCGTCGGGGATGCCGACCAGCACGATCCGCCCGCCGATCCGCGCGGCCCGCACCGCGTCGCGAAATCCGAGCGGCGCGTTGGTTGCCTCGACGACGAGCTGACAGCCTTCTCCGCCGGTCACCTCGGCGACGACCCCGAGATCGGCGCCGGTTGCCGCGGCGCCGGCCCGGGCGGCCGCCTCGCGGCGATGGGCCTGCGGGTCGACCGCGATCACCTCGCCCGCCCCGGCGGCCCGCAGCACCTCCAGGATCAACAGGCCGATCGGCCCGCAGCCGAGCAGGGCGACACGTTCCAGCAAGCGCGGCTTGGCGAGGTCGACGGCGTGGATGGCGACGCCGAGCGGCTCGAGCATCACCGCCTCGAGCGGGCCGAAGCCCGCCGGCAGCTTGACGAGTTGCGCGCGCGGCACGATCAGCCGCTCGGTCATCGCCCCGTGGATCGGCGGGGCGCCGATGAAGCGCACGTTGGGGCAAAGATTGGGGTGGCCCTCGTGGCACCAGGCGCAGTGACCGCAGGCCTCGTTGGGATCGACCGCGACGAGGTCGCCCGCATGGAGATCCAGATCGGGCTGATCGTCGACCACGCGGCCGGCGAACTCGTGGCCCGGCACGAAGGGCTCGGTGATGGTGGCGGAGCCGATGCCGCCGTCCTTGTAGTAGTGCAGGTCGCTGCCGCAGAGCCCGACCGCGGCGATCTCGAGCAGCACGCCGTCCGGGCGGTTGGACAGGGCCGGCGCCGGGCCCAGCCGGGCGTCGCCCGCTGCATGCAGATAGAGCGCGTTGGCCACCCTCTTGCCTCCCCAGCCGTCGTTCGCGCGACGTTGGCGGCTTGCTACAGGTGTATCGCCGCAGAATCAAGCGTACTCAGGGGGCGGTGGCCGGATACCAGTAGCTGGCGGCGGGTCGATCGCGCTCCAGGATGACGAAGTTGTCGGCGAACACCCGGTAGGGGTGGCTCCACGCGCCGTCCGGCCAGCGGACGCGGACCTCGGCCCGTTCCGCGACGCCGAGCCCGAGATGCACCCAGCCGAGTTGTCCCGAGGCGTGGCCGCCGCCGACCTGGATCGTGCGGACGAGCGTGCGCGTACCGATACGGACCGCGAGCCGCGCGCCGACGGCAAAGGGGTTCGGGCCATCCTGGCGCAGTTCCACCTGCAGCCAGTTGCCGAGCGGGCGGCCGTCGATGGCATCGCGATTGTGGAACACGCTGACCGGGGCGGCGCGGTTGACGACCACGAGGTCGAGCCGCCCGTCGAGGTCGAGGTCGACCACGGCCCCGCCGCGCCCCCGCCGGTCGAGGGCGATACCGGCGACCGCGCCGGCTTCGACGAACCGGCCGTCCCAGGCGCCGAGCAGCAGATTGTCGGGGTCGTGGGCGGCGAAGTCGGGCATCGCCTCGACATTGCCCTTGGCGACGAACAGGTCGAGCAGCGAGTCGTTGTTGAGATCGGCGAACTGCGCGTGCCAGCCGGTGGAGGGGCGGAGGTCGTCGCCGATATAGGGCCGGTGCGCCGTGGCCCCCCGTTCGAAGGCGATGTCACGGTAGAGCGGCTCGCCGGGCAGGGCCTCCTCGTCGAGGGCCTGCAGCTTGGTGTCGCCCATCGAGGTGAGGGCGTAGACCGGCCGCCCCGTGCCCGTGAGATCCGCCTCGGCGATGCCCATGCCCCAGATCCGCAGGGTCCGCCAGCCGTCGGCGCGCCGATAGGGACGGGGCAGGGCGCCGGGCTCGATGCGCCAGAGTTGCTCCTCGCCGTCGAGGTGGTAGTGGCGGTCGTTGGTGATCCGCAGGTCGTGCCGCCCGCTGTCGTCCCAGTCGGTGAACAGCATCGAGAGCGCGCAGTGACCGGGTGCGAGCGGTAGCGGCTCGCCATAGGTCAGAGGATCGGTCGAAGCCGGGCGGAGCAAGTCGTTGTCGTGGCAGGTCCCCCAGGGCGAGCCCGGCTGACTCCGGTCGACATAGTGGCCGAAGGCGAGGGTGGGGGCCGTGCTGCCGGCCTCGAAGGTGGCGGCGAAGGCGGTCGTCCAGGCGCGCCCGCCGTCGATCGACCAGAGCCGGTTGGCGGGGGTGAAGCTGCAGTCGGGCCCGCCCTGCAAGACCAGATTGGCGCCGACCCGGAGCAGCACGAGGTCGAGCTGCCCGTCGCCGTCGACGTCGAGCGGGTAGGCGCCGAGCACCCCCGTCGCCTGCGCCGCGTCGAGCCCGAGACCCTGTTCCGCGAAGGCGAGGGTGCCCGGCGTCGAGCGGTTGACGAACAGGCGCACCGGGTTGACGCCGCCGGCGATCACCAAGTCGGGCCGGCGGTCCCCCGAGCAGTCGAAGGCCGCCACGCCGCCGCCGACGAAGTATTCCCAGGGCCCGTCGTAGACGTG
>JBMCMJ010000077.1:0-10595 GCA_048615135.1 Pseudomonadota bacterium | reverse complement strand
AGGTCGCCTTTGCCGGGGCCCTGGCGCTGGGCGACATCGACTGGTCGGCTGCGGCGGTCGCCGCGATTGCGACCCATATCGTGGTCCTCGCCGGCGCCGTCACCACCGGGGTGACGGCTTGGCTCTGGCAGGCATGGGGCGGTGCCAGTGCTGGAGATCCGGCAAAGCCCTAGCTTTCGTCCGATGCGCCCAAACTAGCTAAAATGCGATCAAAAATCTTTGCCGATCAAAGGGTTGGACAAAAACAGTAGGGTGAAACGCTTGATTTATCGGTGTTGATCAACTATAAGTAGATTGTGTCCTCCCAGTAAGCTCCATGCGGCGACCTCCGGTCGCCGCTTTTTTTTGCCTCCCGGGCGGGTGAACCCGCGCCGAGCCGCCTATTCGGCGGCGTCCGCGTAGGTTTCCACGGGCGGACAGGTGCACACCAGATGGCGGTCGCCCTGGACGTTGTCGATGCGGGCGACGGGCGGCCAGTATTTGCCCTGCGCCGGCTCGCCCATCGGCAGGACCGCGCGGGCACGGTCGTAGGCGAAGGGCCAGGGCTCGGCCATGACGTCGGCGAGCGTATGCGGCGCGTTGCGCAGGACGCTCTGCTCCGCGGTGATGCTGCCCCGCTCCACCTCGCGGATTTCCTCGCGGATCGCGATCATCGCGTCGCAGAACCGGTCGAGTTCGGCGAGCGGTTCGCTCTCGGTCGGCTCGACCATCAGCGTCTCGGGGACGGGCCACGACATGGTCGGCGCATGGAAGCCGTAGTCGACCAGCCGCTTGGCGATGTCCTCGCCGCCGATGCCCGTCGCCTGCTTGATGCCCCGCACATCCAGGATGCACTCGTGGGCGACCCGGCCGTTGGCGCCCTTGTAGACCACGTCGAAATGCCCCTCGAGCCGCTTGGCCACGTAGTTGGCGGCGAGGATGGCGACCGCCGTGGCACGCCGCAGGCCGTCGGCCCCCATCATCGCGATATAGGCCCACGAGATCGGCAGGATCGAGGGCGAGCCCCAGGGGGCCGCCGACACGGCACCGACACTCGCCTCGCCGCCGATGCCGGACACGACCGGGTGATCGGGCAGGAAGGGAGCGAGATGCGCCTTGACGCCGATCGGGCCCATGCCCGGCCCGCCGCCGCCATGCGGGATGCAGAACGTCTTGTGCAGGTTCATGTGGCAGACGTCGGCGCCGAACTCGGCCGGCTTCGCCAGCCCGACCAGGGCGTTGAGGTTGGCGCCGTCGAGGTAGACCTGTCCGCCCGCGTCGTGGACCCTGGCGGCGATCTCCTGGACGTTCGCCTCGAACACGCCGTGGGTCGACGGATAGGTGATCATCAACGCACCGATGCGCCCGTCGTGCTGGGCGATCTTGGCGTCGAGGTCGGCGAGATCGATGTTGCCCTGCTCGTCGCAGCCGACCACCACCACGCGAAAGCCGGCCATCACGGCACTCGCCGGGTTCGTCCCGTGCGCCGAGGACGGGATCAGGCAGATGTCGCGATGCCCGTCGCCGCGGCTCTGATGCCAGGCGCGGATCACCAGGAGCCCGGCATATTCCCCCTGGCTGCCGGCGTTGGGCTGCAGCGAGATGGCATCGAAGCCGGTGATCTCGCCGAGCCAGGTTTCGAGGTCGGCGAACAGTTCCTGGTAGCCCCTGGCCTGCGAGCGCGGGGCGAAGGGGTGGACGTTGGCGAAGCCGTGCCAACTCACCGGCCGCATCTCGGTGGCGGCATTGAGCTTCATGGTGCACGAGCCGAGCGGGATCATCGCCCGGTCGAGGGCGATGTCCTTGTCGTGCAACGTCCGAAGCCAGCGCAGCATCTCGGTCTCGCTGCGGTAGCGATGGAAGGTCGGGTGCTGCAGGAACGGGGTCTTGCGCATCAGCGCCCCGGGGCAGCCGAGTTCGACGTCGGGCAGGCCGGCGCCGAACAGTTCCGCCAGATGCAGGGCATCGGGCTCGCTCGTGGTCTCGTCGAGCGACACGCCCACGGTGTCGGCGTCGATCGGCCGGAGGTTCAGCCCGGCGGCCAGGGCCGTGGCGTGGATCTCCGCGGCGGTCCCCGGCACCTCGATGGTCAGGGTGTCGAAGTAGCGGGCGTTGCGGACGCGCAGTCCGGCCGCCTCGAGGCCGGCCGCGAGCCGGCAGGTGAGCCCGTGCACGCGCCGGGCGATGGCGGTCAGGCCCTCCGGCCCGTGCCAGCACGCATAGAGTGCGGCCATGACGGCGAGCAGCACCTGGGCGGTGCAGATGTTGCTCGTCGCCTTGTCGCGGCGGATGTGCTGCTCGCGGGTCTGCAGCGCCATGCGCAGCGCCGGACGCCCCTGGCGGTCGACCGAGACGCCGATCAGCCGGCCGGGGATGGACCGCTTGAGGCTGTCCTTGACCGCGAAGAAGGCGGCGTGCGGGCCGCCATAGCCCATCGGCACGCCGAAGCGCTGGGCGCTGCCGAAGGCGATGTCGGCGCCGAGCGCGCCGGGCGATTCGAGCAAGGTGAGCGCCAAGGGATCGGTCGCGATCACCGCCAGGGCACCCGCGCCGTGCAGGGCCTCGATCACCGGCCGGGGATCGTGCACGGCGCCGCTGGAGCACGGATAGCTGAGGAGGCCCGCGAACACCGCCGCCGGGTCGAGTTCGCTCCAGGCATCGCCCTCGATCAGGGTGATGCCGAGGCCCTCGGCGCGGGTGCGCAGGACGGCCTTGGTCTGCGGATGGGTATCGCGATCGACGAAAAATGCTCGTGCCTTGCTCTTGCTGCCGCGGCGGGCCAGCGCCATCGCCTCGGCCGCCGCGGTCGCCTCGTCGAGCAGCGACGCATTGGCGACGTCGAGGCCCGTGAGGTCGATCACCATCTGCTGGAAGGCGAGCAGCACCTCGAGGCGCCCCTGGCTGATCTCGGCCTGATAGGGCGTGTAGGCCGTGTACCAGGCCGGGTTCTCGAACACGTTGCGCAGGAGCACCGACGGGGTGTGGGTGCCGTAATAGCCCATCCCGATATAGCTCTTGAACACGTGGTTGCGGAGCGACATGCCGTAGAGCTTGGCCAGCGCCTCGCCCTCGCCGAGTGCGGCGGGCAGGTCGAGCGGCGACGTCATGCGGATCGCCTCGGGCACGGCCTCGTCGACCAGCGCGTCCAGGCTCACGGCACCGACCCGCTGCAGCATCCGCTCGAGGTCGGCGGGGCGGGGACCGATGTGGCGATCGACGAAACGATCCATGGGGCGGCTCTCCGGCGGCGGGATCAGCTCAGCGTCTCGACGAACGCGGCATAGGCGGCTTCGTCCATCAGGGCGTCGAGGGCGGCGGCGTCCTCCGGCTCCAGCTTGACGAACCAGCCGTCGCCCTCCGGCGCCTCGTTGACGAGGCCCGGATTGTCGCTCAGCGCCTCGTTGACCTCGACCACCTTGCCGCCGATCGGCGCATAGACGTCGCTCGCGGCCTTGACCGATTCCACCACCGCCATGGGCTCCTCGGCGACGACTTCGCGGCCGATCTCCGGCAGATCGACGAACACGACGTCGCCGAGCTGTTCCTGGGCGTGGTCACTGATGCCGACGATGGCGACCGTGCCATCGAATTCGACCCATTCGTGGTCCTTGGTATAGCGGCGGCTCAAGGGGGATCTCCCTCAGCGATGATAACGGTGGGGAACGAAGGGCAGGGCGGTAACGGTCGCCTTCGGGCTGTGCTGGCGGACCTGACACACGAGCTGCGTGCCGGGTGCCGTCAGGTCGCTTCGAATATAGGCGAGGGCGATCGGCTGGCCCACCGTCGGGGCGAAGCCGCCGCTGGTGACGCGGCCGACGGCTTCCTCGCCGGCAAAGACCAACGCCCCCTCGCGCGCGGGCAGACGCCCCTCCAGGGTCAGGCCGACCAAGCGCTGTGCCGGCCCGTCCTGCAATTCGTTCAGGATGCGGGCGGCGCCGGGGAAGTCGGCAGCTTCGCGCCGACGCTTGTTGATCGTCCAGTCGAGCCCGGCCGCCACCGGCGTGGTCGTCGTGTCGATGTCGTGGCCGTAGAGGCAGAGGCCCGCTTCCAGCCGCAGGCTGTCGCGCGCGCCGAGCCCGGCCGGCGTGACGCGCTCGTCCGTCGCGAGCCGGGTGGCGAACTCGGGCGCGAGCGAGCCCGGCAGATCGATCTCGAAGCCGTCCTCGCCGGTATAGCCGAGCCGCGCCACCCGGCAGGGCTGGCCCTCGAAGAACAGCTCGGCCGTGTCGCGAAAGCGCAGGTCGTGCACCTCCGGCATGGCCTCGACGAGGGCCGCCTCGGCCAGCGGCCCCTGGAGGGCCAGAAGGGCCCGCTCGTCGCGCAGGACGGGGCGGTGCGCGGGTGGCAGGCGCGTCTCCATGAAGGCGAGGTCCGAGGCGGTGCGTCCGGCATTGATGACCAGGAGCCAGCCGTCCTCGAGCCGCGAGGCCATGAAGTCGTCCTCGATGGTGCCGTCGTCGGTGAGCAGCAGCGAGTAGGTGGTGCGGCCCGGCTTCAGGCCGGTGAAGTTGCCCGGTGCGAGGCTCTCCAGTGCTCGGGCCGCCGCATCGGGATCACCCGGGAGGGTCACTTGGCCCATGTGCGAGACGTCGAACAGCGCCGCCCGCTCGCGGCACGCCTTGTGCTCCTCGATGATGCCCGTCGGGTACTGGATCGGCAGCTGCCAGCCGGCGAAGGCGACCATCCGCGCACCCCGGGCGAGGTGCCAGTCGTAGAGCGGTGTCGTGCGGCCCTCGGCCATGTTGCGGACACTCCGAACTCACCGCCACGCCATGTGACGATGTCGCCCCCCGCTGTCCGCGACCTGAGAGTTTCACGAAGCCCCCAAGGAGAGAGCCTCGCCTGCACCTTCGGTGGGGTGCTGCGGCACCCGCTCTCCAGCGTGCCATCCGCCTGCGGTCCTTTGGCCTGAGAGTTTCCGGGGGCGTTGCTCCTTCGGCGGTGGACGGCGAACCGTCACACGCTCTCCCGCAGGCATCGTCTGGCGCGCAAAAATCTATGGGCCGGCTCCGAAGCGGTCAAGGGCGGCCCGGCAGGGCATCGAAGTCGACGATCGACGGCTCGTGGCCGGTCGCCTGGAAGAGGCGGCGCAGATCCGCGGTGGCGAGCACCACCGTGGCGGTGTTGACCAGCGGGTGGCAGTTCACCCGATCGTTGGCGGCGAGCTCCGCATCCAGCACCACGGCCACCCGGTGCGCCCGGTCGTTGATCACCGCGAGCGGTGTTACCGAACCGGGTGTCACGCCCAGAACCTCGGCCAGCAGCGGCGGCTTGCCGAAGCTGAGCCGGCCTGCCGCCCCGAGGTGGCGCCCCAGGGCGACGAGGTCCACGCGCCGGTCGTCGGCGACGGTGACGAGCCACAGCCGGTCCTTCTTGTCCTTCAAGAACAGGTTCTTGCAGTGGCCGCCCGGAATGTGGCTCGTGTGCACCCGGCTCTCGTCGACGGTGAACACCGGCGGATGCTCGTGCACCTCGACGGCGATGCCCCACTCGGCGAGGCGGCTCAGCAGCTTGTCGCGGTCGTAGATCATGCAGCCGGTGGATACACGCGGAGGCAGCCTCACGGCAACGTTGGTTGGCTCGAGCGGGCAGCGGACCTACTTCCACGGCAACGAGGAGGCCCTCGTCGAGGAGACATCGTGACGTCGTCCAGCCCGGATCTCTGTGTCATCGGCGGTGGCGCCGGCGGTCTGTCGGTCGCCGCCGGCGCCGCCCAACTGGGTGCGCGCACCGTCCTGATCGAAGCCGGGGCGATGGGCGGCGACTGCCTGAACGTCGGCTGCGTGCCGTCGAAGGCGCTGCTCGCCGCGGGCCATGCGGCCGCCGCGGCGCGCAACGGCGAGGTCTTCGGTGTGCGCCCCCTGGGCGAGCCGGAGATCGACGCCGCCGCCCTCCGCCGCCACGTCCGCGGCGTGATCGACGGGATCGCGCCGCACGACAGCCAGGAGCGCTTCGAGGGGCTGGGGGTGCGGGTGATCCGTGATCGGGCGCGCTTCGTCGATCCGCGCACCGTCGAGGTCGGGGGCGAGCGCATCCGTGCTCGGCGGTTCGTGGTCGCCACCGGCAGCCGGCCGTTCGTTCCGCCGATCCCGGGGCTGGAGGGCGTGCCCTACCTGACCAACGAGACGATCTGGGACGTGGAAGAGGTTCCGGAGCATCTGGTGATCGTCGGCGGTGGGCCGCTCGGCTGCGAACTTGCCCAGGCGCATCGCCGGCTCGGCGCGGCGGTCACGCTGATCGAACGGGAACGGCTGCTGGCGCGTGACGATGCGGAACTGGTCGAGATCGTCCGCCGGCGTCTGGAGGCCGACGGGATCACCCTCCACGAGGGGGCGATCGCCGAGGCGGCGGCCGTGCGCGGCAACCGGGTGTGCCTGCGGGTGGCTGGGGCCGAGGGGAGCATCGAGGTCGAGGGCAGTCATCTCCTGGTGGCTGCAGGCCGCCTGCCGGCCGTGGACGGCCTCGGCCTCGATGCCGCCGGGATCGACCACGAGCGCCGGGGGATCGTCGTCGACCGGCGGCTGCGGACCACCAATCGGCGCGTCTTTGCCGTCGGCGACGTGACGGGCGGTCCGCAATTCACCCACGTTGCCGGCCACCATGCGGGCGTCGTGATCCAAAATGCGCTGTTCCGCCTGCCGGCCAAGGTGTCGCACGTCCTGCCGGCGGTGACCTACACCGATCCCGAACTCGCGAGCGTCGGCCTGCCGCCGGACGAGGCCGGCGTCGAGCCGATCCGCGTGCCCTTCACCGACAACGACCGGGCGCGCACCGAGCGTCGGGGCGAGGGCCTGCTCAAGCTCGCGGCCGACCGCCGGGGCCGCATCCTCGGTGTCGCGATCTGCGGAGCGCAGGCGGGCGAATTGCTGGCCCCTTGGGTGCTCGCCATGCAGAACGGCCTGAAACTGCGCGCGTTCACCGGCGCCGTCCTGCCCTATCCGACCCTCGCCGAGATCGACAAGAAGGCGGCTTCGGCCTTCTACGCTCCCAAGCTGTTCAGCCCGGGCGTGCGCCGGCTCGTCCGTTTCCTCGGCTGGTTCGGCTGATGCCCGGCCTCCGGCGGCTGGCGCCGCTTTTGGTTCTCGGGCTTCTCGTCGTGCTCGTGTTCGCCACCGACCTCGACCGTTACCTCACTCTGGAGCGCCTCGCGGCCAACTACGAGGACCTCCGTACCTGGGCCGCCGCGCACCCGTTGGAGGCGCCCCTGGCCTTCGGCGCCGTCTATGCGGCCGTGGTGGCCCTGTCGGTGCCGGGAGCCGCCATCCTGACCATCGCCGGCGGGCTGATGTTCGGGCTCGTCCAGGGCGTCCTGGTCGTGGTGGTGGCGGCCACGCTGGGGGCGACCCTGGTCTTTCTGATCGCCCGAACCGCGCTCGGCGAGCCGCTCCTTGGCTGGGCGCGCGGCAGCGCCTTCGAGCGGATGCAGGCGGGCTTTCGCGAGGACGCGCTGAGCTATCTGCTCGTGTTGCGACTAATCCCGCTGTTTCCGTTCTGGCTGGTCAACATCGTGCCGGCGTTCCTGGGCGTTGGTCTGCGGACCTATGTCGTTGCGACCGCCATCGGCATCGTGCCCGGCAGTCTCGTCTACACCAGCATCGGCAATGGCGTGGGCGCCGTCCTCGCGGCCGGCGAGCGGCCCGATCTCGGCGTGATCTTCGATCCGGTCGTGCTCGGCCCGCTGCTCGGGCTCGCCGTCCTGGCCCTCCTGCCCGTGGCCTACAAGCGGTGGCGCCGCCGTGACCCGGCGGCTCCGCCCTCGACCGACGGCGACCGGCTCAGGCCGTAGCCTCGGCCGGCCGGCCGATCTGCAGGAACTTGGCCCGCCGTTCGCGGCGCCGCTCGACCGCGGTCAAGGGCGCGAGTTCGCGGAGTTGCGCCTCGATCGCGTCGCCGACCCGGTCGATGGTCGTCGTCCGCGCCCGCTGGGCACCGCCCAGGGGTTCCTCGATGATCGAATCGATGACCCCCTGGGCGAGCAGATCCTGGGCGGTGAGCTTGAGGGCCTCGGCCGCGGCCGGGGCCTGATCGGCGCTCCGCCAGAGGATCGCCGCGCAGCCCTCGGGCGAGATCACCGAATAGATCGCATGTTCCAGCATCAGCACCCGGTCGGCGGTGGCAAGCGCGATCGCCCCGCCGGAGCCGCCTTCGCCGATCACCACCGAGACGATCGGCACGCCGAGTTCGAGGCAGGTCTGGATCGAGCGGGCGATGGCTTCGGCCTGCCCGCGCGCCTCGGCATCCACCCCCGGATGGGCGCCCGGCGTGTCGACCAGGGTGACGACCGGCAGGCCGAAGCGGTCGGCGAGCCGCATCAGGCGCATCGCCTTGCGGTAGCCCTCCGGCCGCGCCATGCCGAAATTGTGCCGGATGCGGTCCTCGGTGTCGGCGCCCTTCTCCTGGCCGATCAGGACGATCGAGCGCCCGCGGAAGCGGCCGAGACCGCCGACGATCGCCGCGTCGTCGGCAAAGGCGCGGTCACCGGCCAGCGGCGTCCAGTCGTCGATCAGCCGATCGACGTAGTCGACCACGTGCGGCCGGTCCGGATGGCGCGCCACTTGCGCTTTCTGCCACGGGGTCAGTTTGCCGTAGGTGCGCTCCAACAGCTTGTGCGCGCGCCCCTCGAGCTTGGCGATCTCGTCCGAAATCTCCAGCTCGTTCCCCTGCGAGAGGTGCCGGAGCTCCTTGATCTTGTTCTCGAGCTCGGTGATCGGCTTTTCGAAGTCGAGCAGGGCCAGCCTCCCTTAGCAACAGGGCAGGGCCGCCCGCCGCGCGGCGACCCTGCCCGACCCGGTTCCGGCCGAGCGCTATAGCGCGATCAGGCGGCGTTGGCGATCTGCTCGGCCTTTTTGACGAGAACCTCCGCCTGGCGGATCGAGGCGATGTCGATCAGCCGGCCATCCAGGCTGACGGCACCCCGACCGGCCTTGGCGGCCTCCTCCATGGCGACGAGGATCCGCTTGGCCCGGTCGATCTCCTTCGCGTCGGGGCTGTAGACCTCGTTGGCGAGCGCGATCTGCGAGGGGTGGATCGCCCACTTGCCTTCGCAGCCCAGCACCGCGGCGCGATTGGCCTGCGCCTTGTAGCCGTCCGGATCGCCGAAGTCGCCGAACGGGCCGTCGACCGGCCGAAGCCCCGCCGCCCGGGCGGCGACCACCATCCGCGAGATGGCGTAGTGCCACATGTCGCCCCAGTGGAAGTCGCGCGCGCCGCCGTCCTCGGGCTGGTCCGTCAGGACGCCGTAGGCCGGGTTCGGCCCGCCGATCATGGTGGTGCGCGCCCGGGTCGAGGCGGCATAGTCGGCGACCCCGAAGTGCAGCGACTCGTTGCGCTTGGAAGCGCGGGCGATCGCCTCGACATTGGCCATGCCGAGGGCGGTCTCGATGATCAGCTCGAAGCCGAGCCGCTTGGTGCGCCGCATCGCGTCCTCGACCTGCGTCACCAGCATGTCGACGGCATAGACGTCCTCGGGCGTGCCCACCTTCGGGATCATGATCAGGTCGAGCCGATCGCCGCCCTGCTCGATGACGTCGACGACGTCGCGGTACATGTAATGCGTGTCGAGCCCGTTGATCCGCACCGACACCGTCTTGGTGCCCCAGTCGATCTCGTTGAGCGCCTGGATGATGTTCTTGCGCGCCTGCGCCTTCTGGTCCGGTGCGACCGCGTCCTCCAGGTCGAGGAAGACGACGTCGACCGCCGACTTCGCGGCCTTTTCGAACATCTGCGGGCTCGAGCCCGGAACGGCGAGCTCGGAGCGGTTCAAGCGCGGCTTGGCCTGCTCGACGATGGTGAAGCTCATGGGGAGCCCTCCTCGGCGGTGGATTCGCATGCGGGACGATGGGCCGGTCACGTACCGGGGGAGTCCTATTTTGTCACGCGTCTTTGCTGCGCTGCACACGTCCCATGGGGTGATGCTCGGCCACGGTGCGCTGCAGTGCCGAGCGGTCGAGGTGGGTGTAGATTTCGGTGGTGACGATGTCGGCGTGGCCCAGGAGCGTCTGCAGGACGCGCAGATCCATGCCGTGGGCCAACAGGTGCGTCGCGAACGCGTGACGCAGTACGTGCGGCGAGAGGCGCTCGGGGGCGATCCCGACCTCGAGGCCCAATTCCTTCAGCAGCTGCAGGATGCGCTGGCGGGTCAGGTAGCCCTGCCGGGAACGCGACGGAAACAGATAACCGCGGTCGACCCGTGCTGCGAGAAACGCGCTCCGTACGGGTAGGTAGTCGGTGATCGCCTCGACGGCCCGCTGGCCGAGCGGCACGAGCCGCTCGCGCCCGCCCTTGCCACGGACCTTGAGCATGAAGGCGGCAAGGTCGAGGTCCGCGAGGCCGAGCCCCACCAACTCGCTCACCCGCAGGCCCGCCGCGTACAGCAACTCGACGATGCACGCCAGCCGTTGGCCCCTTGGCCCCTCGACGGCGTGCGCTGCTTCCAGGAGCGCGTCGACCTCGCCCTCGTCGATCAGGCGCGGCAGCGGCCGGTCCGATTTCGGCGCGTCGATGCCGTTGGTGGGATCGTCGGGCCGCCAGTCCTCGATCACCAGGAACCGGAAGAACTGCCGGAGCGCCGAAAGATGCCGTTGCGTCGATCGCCGCGCGTAGCCCGTGGCGTGCAG
>JBMCMJ010000076.1:0-11017 GCA_048615135.1 Pseudomonadota bacterium | reverse complement strand
GCCCACCACGCGATGCCGCTGCCGACCGCCGGGCGCAGCATCTCGCCGTAGCCCTGCAGGAGCTGCAGGCCGAACCACAGGGCCGCGAACAGCATGGCCGGCACGTCGACGAACAGCGGAAAGACGATGATCGGGATCAACAGGGTGATCTCGGCGCGCGGATAGGACCAGGCGTAGGCGGCGATGACGCCCGCGACGGCGCCGGAGGCACCGATCACCGGTGCCGGCGAGCCGAGATTGAAGGCGAGGTGGACAAGGCCCGCAGCGACGCCGCAGGCGAGGTAGAAGACGAGAAAGCGCAGGCTGCCGAGCCGGCTCTCCAGGGCGCAGCCGAACAGCCAGAGCGTCCACATGTTGAAGATCAGGTGCAGCCAGCCGCCATGCAGGAAGGTGCTGGTGACGAAGGTCGCGTAGCGCTCGGGCCCGAGCGGCGGGACGGCGACGCCCGGCGGCGGCGCGAACAGGATCGGCAGGAGCCCCCACTGCAGGACGACGAGCTGCAGCGCGCGCTCGCCGAGCCCGAGCGTCCAGGCGAACACCAGCACGTTGAGCGCGATGAGGGCCAGGACGGCATAGGGCGTGCCGCGGCAGAAGACGCTATCGCGGACCGGGATCATCGGGGCGGCATCGAAACGGGCATGGGGCTCATGTAGGGTGCCGCGCCCGGATCGTCATGCGGCGGCTTGCGCGCCCATGCCACACACGGCTACTTGGCCCGCCTCAACCGGGAGAGGCGGGCATGGGCAAGGAACTGATCGGGCTGAGCGCGCGCGAGGCGGTGCGGCGGCTGAAGTCCGGCGAGATCACCGCGGTCGAACTGGTGGAGGCCGCGCTCGCCCGCCTCGAAGAGGTCGAGCCCCAGGTCAACGCCGTGCCGACCATCTGCGCCGAGCGGGCGCTGACCCAGGCGCGGACCGCCGAACGCGACACCCTGCTCGCCGGCCTGCCGCTGGTGATCAAGGACCTGCACGAGGTGGGCGGCGTCCGCTCGACCTACGGCTCGCCGATCTTCGCGGACCTCGTGCCCGACCGATCGGACCGGGCCGTCGCGCGGATCGAGCGGCACGGCGGCGTCGTGCTCGGCAAGTCGAACACCCCCGAATTCGGCGCGGGGGCCAACACCTTCAACGAGGTGTTCGGCGCCACGCGCAATCCCTGGGACACGAGCAAGTCGTGCGCCGGGTCCTCGGGGGGTGCGGCCGTTGCCCTCGCCACCGGCAGCGCCTGGCTGGCCGATGGCTCCGACCTGGGCGGCAGCCTCAGAAACCCCGCCGCCTTCACCGGCATCGTCGGCCTCAGGCCCTCCCCCGGCCGGGTGCCGACCGACAAGGAGGGCAATCGCTTCCAGACCCTCTCGGTCCGCGGGCCGATGGCCAGGGACGTGCGCGACTGCGCCCTGATGCTCGATGCCATGTGCGGCTTCGAGCCCCGCGATCCGCTGAGCTTCGACGCCCCGACCACGCCGTTCGCCGCAGCCGTCGAGCAGCCGCCCGAGTTGGTGCGCGTCGCGTGGTCGAAGGATCTGGGCGGCATCACGCCGGTCGACCCGGAAGTGGCCCGGATCTGCGAGCAGGCGGCCCGGGCGTTCGCCGACCTCGGCGTCGAGGTGATCGAGGCGAGCCCGGACTTCGCCGCCGCGGTCGACACCTTCACCGTGCTCCGCGCCGAACTGTTCGCCGCCAACATGGCGCCGCTCCTGGAGCAGCATCGCGATCTCCTGAAGCCCGAAGTCATCTGGAACATCGAAAGGGGCCTCACCCTCGATGCCGGTGCCATCGGCGCGGCGGAGCGGGCGCGCAGCCGGATGCACACCTCGTTGATGGACCTGTTCGACAACGTCGACCTGCTGCTCTGCCCGGCCGCGATCTGTCCGGCCTTTCCGGTCGAATGGCGCTACCTGGAGGAACTCGACGGCCATCGCTTCGCCACCTACGTCGATTGGGTGGCGATCGCCTCGGCGATCAGCCTGACCGGGGCGCCCGCGCTGTCGCTGCCGGTCGGCCTGACCGCTGCGGGCCTGCCGGTCGGCCTGCAGCTGGTCGGCCGCCCTCGCGGCGAGGCGCGGCTGCTGGCGGCGGCAGCGATGCTGGAGGACCATATCGGGCGGCTGATCACGGAACCGCTCGACCCGCGCCCCCCGCGCTGACGCAACCGGCCGGTCTCAGCGCGCGAGGCGGGCCTTCAGTTCCGCGACCTTGACGTGCAGCCGCTCGCCCGCGACCGTGCGGATCAGCCCGGATCGCTCGAGCCGCGCGAAGCTCCGGCGGACGTCGGCCTCCTCGACCCCGAGCAGGACCGCCCACAAACCGGGATCGGGCCGGCTCGGCAAAGGGGCGATGCCGTCGGCCCGGAGGTAGCGGGCACCCGCCACGATCAGGGCGCGCGCAACGCGCGCGTCCAGCACGCGCCGCTCCTCCTGAACCGGCAGCGGCTCCTGCATCCGGGTCGCCAAGCCGCGGGCCACGGCCATCGCCAGTTCCGGACAGCGGGCCATCATGTCGGCGAGGTCGTCGCGGTCCAGCCAGCCGACCGTCACCGGCGTCAGCGCCTGCGCATCGACGCCGTGCGGCGTCTTGGTGAAGCTGGTCAGCAGGCCGACCGTCGCCCCCGGGCCGTAGTCCCGCCAGCCCGCGCGCCCGCTCACGCGAAGGCGCACCGTGCCCTGCGTCAGAAAGAACAGACGGCGGGTGGCCGTATCGCTCGCCAGGAGGCGGGTGCCGACCGGCAATCGCTGCCAGTCGGCCAGCGCCCCCAGTTGGAGCAGCGTGTCCTCGGGGACCCCGTTCAGGAGCCAGACGCCCCCGAGCGTGGTTTCGGCCAAGGTGGAGAAAGACGAGCAATCCATGAACGAGCACCACCATCAAAGCTGCACGGGCCGATCGTCTCCCGATCCACGGCTTTTTCTCGGCGCTCCGAGACCCTATCTCCTCGAAACGACGGTGGCGCGGGAGACCGTCACCACATGGCATAGCAGTCATCGCATTCCGCGATAACTCAAAAATGTGGAGCAGCACATGTTCGGTTTCGGAGCGAAGACGCGGATGCCCACGGCGGAGACGGCGCTCGCCGGCCGCGATGCCCCCATCCCGACGGCGAGCCGCCATGCGGTCAGCGGCCACGCGCTGCAGCCGCCCTACCCCGCGGACCTCGCCACGGCGATGTTCGGGATGGGCTGCTTTTGGGGTGCGGAACGGCTGTTCTGGCGGATTCCGGGCGTTTATCTGACGGCCGTCGGCTATGCTGGCGGCCTTACGCCCAACCCGACCTACGAGGAGGTCTGCTCGGGCCGCACGGGCCATACCGAGGTGGTGCTCGTCGTGTTCGATCCCGCGGCGGTCGGCTACGCGGATCTGCTCCGCGCGTTCTGGGAGGGCCACGATCCGACCCAGGGTATGCGCCAGGGGAACGACGTCGGCACCCAGTACCGCTCGGCGATCTACACCCACGACGCCGCCCAGGCCGCAGCCGCGGAGGACAGCCGCCGCCGCTTCCAGGCGGCCCTCGATGCCCGGGGCCTGGGCCGGATCACCACCGAAATTGCCCCCGCCCCGACGTTCTACTTCGCGGAGGCCTACCACCAGCAGTATCTGCACAAGAATCCGGGCGGCTATTGCGGCCTCGGCGGGACCGGCGCGTGCCTGCCGGAACCCGTCGCGGCCGGCTGAGCCGGCCGGGGGCGACGAAAGGGCCAAGCACCCCCGGTTGCTGCAGCGCAGCGACCGGGCTTAGGCTCGCACCGAGTTGGACGTCGCGGAGACCCTGTGCATGATCGTCGACGAACTGCCCGAGCCGTTGCGCCACCTCGCCGGGGGCAGCCGCGCCCTGGCGGGCAAGGTCGGCCTCGTGACCGGCATCGCCAACGACCGGTCGATCGCCTATGGCTGCGCCCGGGCGATGCGGGTGCTCGGCGCCGAGTTGGCCGTCACCTACCTGAACGAGAAGGCGAAGGCCCATGTGGCGCCGCTCGCCGAAAAGCTCGAGGCCCCGGAACTGCTGCGGCTCGACGTGACCGAGCCGGGTGGTGCCGAGGCGGTGTTCGAGGCCATCGACAAGCGCTGGGGCAAGCTCGACTTCGTCCTCCACTCGATGGCCTTCGCGCCGAAGGACGACCTGCACGGCCGGGTCGTCGACAGCTCGCGCGAGGGCTTTTTGCAGGCGATGGACATCTCCTGCCACAGCTTCCTGCGCATGGCGCGCTTGGCCGAACCGCTGATGAAGGACGGCGGCACGCTCATCACCATGAGCTATCTCGGCTCGGTCCGGGTGGTCGACAACTACAACATCATGGGACCGGTCAAGGCGGCGCTGGAGGCAGCCGCCCGCTACATGGCGGCGGAACTCGGCCCCAAGCACATCCGCGTCCACGCCGTCTCGCCGGGTCCGCTCAAGACCCGCGCCGCCTCCGGCATCGCCAATTTCGATGCCCTGCTCGACCGGGCCGCCAGCCAGAGCCCGCTGCACGCGCTCGCGACCATCGACGACGTCGGCTTCGCCACCGCGTTCCTCTGCACCGACTACGCCCGGATGATGACCGGCAGCGTGGTCTACGTCGACGGCGGCCACAACATCGTGGCCTGAGTGGGGTGGATCGAGAACGAAACGGGACCGACCACACCCCCAGGTTGTAAAGTTTGTTGGTTGCATGATGTTAACCACTCAAGCCTCTTGACCGGCTCGATTTTCCGGCACACCGTCCGCGCGCATCCACCGGACGGGAGCCAAGCGATGGGCCAATCGACGGGCGCGGTATCGCGTCGACGCGTGCTCGGGTGCCTCGGTGCCACCCTCTCGCTCCTCGTCGTCCCCGAGGCCGGTTGGGCCCGCAGCGGCGAGCGTCGTCTGAAGTTCCGCCATCTGCACACCGACGAAAAGCTGGACGTGGTCTACTTCGCCAATGGCCGTTACCGGCCGGCGGAACTCCTGAAGATCGACCACCTGTTTCGGGACTGGCGGGCGAACGAAGCGATCCGAATCGATCATAGGTTGATCGACACGCTGCACGAGCTGCAGGTCCGCCGGGCAGCGTTCGGCGAGATCGAGCTTCTGTCCGGCTACCGCACCGAGCAAACCAATCGCTGGCTCCGATCCCGCTCGCGCGGCGTCGCGACACGCAGCCTGCACATGGTCGGCAAGGCGGTCGACATGCGGATCGCCGGCCAGCCGCTCGGCGAAGTGCGTCGCACCGCGGTCGCACTGCGGGCGGGTGGTGTGGGCTACTATCCCCGCTCCAACTTCGTCCACATCGACACGGGCGCCGTGCGCACCTGGGGCTGAGCCCCTCGTCCGGGATGACAGCCCCGCCGCCGCCGGGCAAGAAGAGGCCTCAACCCTGCGGACAACGGTGATGGCGAAGACCTCCGATCTGATCGGCCACCTGCTGGACGGCGTGCTGAGCCCCGGGAGCGGCAGCCGCGTGGATGCGGCCCTCGGCCCCGGCGGACTGCGCGCCCCCAACAGCCCGGTACACGAAATCCTGAACCTGCTCGGCCAGCAGAGCGCGCCGAGCGGCGGGCTCGGCGGCGTCGCCCGGCGCTTTTTGAGCCATCTCCAGCAGAGCCGCACCACCTCGGCCGGGGCCGGCGCCCTCGCCGGCGTGCTGCTCGGCGGCAATCGCCGGGCAGCGCTGCAGGGCGGCGCTCTCGGCCTGCTCGGCAGCCTGGCACTCTCCGCCTTGGCCCAATCCGGCCGCCTGCAACCGCCGAGCCGGCCGGAGGAACTGCCGCCGAGCCTCAAGCCCGTCACCACCGACCTCGACCGGGCCGACGCCGACAGCCGCGCCGACCTTTTGCTCAACGCGATGGTCCAGGCGGCCAAGGCCGACGGCCACATCGACGACGCCGAGATGGAGAAGATCCAGGGCAAGCTGCAGGAAGACGGGGTCGATCCCCAGGAACTGCGCCGGCTCATGGCCCTGATGCGCGCCCCGCTCGACCTCGACAGCTTGGTCGTCAAGGTCAACGACGTCGAGACCGCCGCCGAGGTCTACGCCGCCTCGATCCTCACCATCTCGGTCGACACCGAGGAGGAGCGCGCCTACCTCGCCGAACTCGCCGAGCGCACCGGGCTGGACGCCGCCACCGTCAAGGAACTCCACCGCATGGTGGGCCTCGCCTGAGCCGCTCCGCGGCGGCCCCCCGCGGCCGGCGGGAACGCTTGCCCGAAACAGGCGTTTTCCCTCCTGTCGGGCGACCGACACGGGGGTGATCTCGCTCGGGAGGCAAGCGACATGGCCGAAACGCGAACGGGTCAGCACCTGGACTTGGCGGACGACCATCCGGCGACGCTCCTCGAAGCGCTGCGCCGGGCACGCCAGCGGCACGGCAGCGCGATGGAGATCGTGCGCGACGGCGAGGGCGCGCGCCTCGACTACGGCGAACTTCTCACGAGCGTCTACGCCCTGGGCCGACGCCTCGGCGGCTTGCCGGCACCGGCGGGACGCCTCGGCATCTTGCTGCCGACCAGCGCGCCGGCACTCGTCGCGTTCTTCGCGGCGCACGCGGCGAACCGGGTGCCGGTCCTGCTCAACTTCACCGCCGACCCCGCCACGCTGCGCGCGTCGTGCCGGACGGCGCGGATCGAAACCGTTCTCACCTCGCGCCGGTTTTTGCGTGCGGCCGGCCTCGAGGAGAGCGCCGACGCGCTCGAACGCTGTGCCACCCTGGTCCATCTGGAGGATCTTCGCCAGGAGGTTGGCCTCGTCGACAAGCTGGTTGCGGCCCTGCGCACGCGGCTCTCGTTCCTGGCCCCGGATCACGCCGCGGCCGACGATCCCGCGGTGATCCTGTTCACCTCGGGCACCACCGGCGAGCCGAAGGGCGTGGCACTGAGCCATGCCAACCTGCTGGCGAACATGGAACAGCTCCGCCAGCACGTGCCGTTCGATCCGGCTTGGGTGTTCTTCGACGCGATGCCGATGTTCCACAGCCTCGGGCTCACCGGCGGCGCGCTCCTGCCGGTGCTGAGCGGCATGAAGACGGTGCTGCATCCCTCGCCGCTCGACAAGAACCGCATCCCCAAGCTGATCGAGGAGACCGGCGCCAACGTCCTCGTCGCCACCGATACCTTCGCCCGCCTCTATGCGCGCTCGGCGAGCGAGGACGCGCTGCGCGGCCTGCGCTTCCTCGTCCTCGGCGGCGAGCGGGTCCGCGACACCACGCGCGATCTGCTCGCCAAGAAGACGGCCGCGGTGATCGTCGAGGGCTACGGTGTGACCGAGTGCGCGCCGGTGGTCAGCCTCAACCAGCCCGACGCGAACCGCGCCGGTACCGTCGGCCGCCTGCTGCCCGGCATCGAAGCCCGCCTCGAGCCGGTCGAGGACATCGACGTCGGCCGCCGCCTCCTCGTGCGCGGGCCGAACGTCATGCTCGGCTATCTCGACCCCGACCAGGACAGCGCGATCGCCCGGCGCGGCAACGACTGGTTCGACACGGGCGACCTCGTGGACATCGACGAGGACGGCTTCGTGCGGATGACCGGCCGGGTGAAGCGCTTCGCCAAGGTCGGCGCCGAGATGGTGTCGCTCGAGGCGATCGAGGCAGAGGCCGACGCACTTTGGGCCGAAGCACACCATGCCGCGGTCGTGGTCGAAGGCACGGACGGCGAAGAAGAGATCGTGCTCGTCACCGACCAGCAGGGGGCCGAGCGCAGCGACTACGCCGCCTGGGTGCGCGAGCACGACCTCGCGCGCATCACCATCCCCGATCGGGTGCTGGTCGTCGACGAGGTGCCGCTGACCGCGACCGGCCAACCGCGCTACGAGTCCGTCCGCCGCACGGCGCGCGAGCGCCTCGGCAGCAGCGGCGGTCAGGCGAACCGGGCGTCGGGATCCTCGTCGAGCGTCCGCTCCACATAGGCCTGCAGCCGCTCGATCGCCGCCTCGTCGTCCGGCAACCGCTCCGCCTCGATCGCCGGGCCGAAGGTGATCGCGTAGGCCTTGCCCTGCTTGTTCAAGAGTTCGTGGAACAGCGACACGTCGCGCAATTCGTTCGAGATCCGGTCGAACAGATGGAACTGCCAGGGAAACGGCCCCGCCATGTGCGCCGGCACCACGGGTGCCGAGAACTTGCGCGCCAGCGACACCGCCGTGTCCTCCCACTCCAGGTCGTGCAGCCGCCCCTTGCGGTAGCGGGCGATCCCGCCCGACGGAAAAATCACCAGCGCCCGGTCGTTCTCCAGCGCCTCGCTCGCCATGCGCAGCGTCTCCTTCGACGACTGCATCGAACGGGCCTCGGCGGGCCAGACCACCGGCACCAGCACGTCATCGAAACCAGGGCAGACCCGCCGCGCATCGGCATTGGCGAAGAAGCAGACATCCGGCCGGCGCGGCCGCAGCACGTCGTACATCGCGATGCCGTCGGCGATGCCCGTCGGGTGGTTGGCCAAAACGAGGCAGCGCCCCGCCTCGGGGACGCGCTCCAGCCCCTTCGCGCTCGTCCGCAGCTGCAGCCGCCGGCTGACGTGATCGAGCGCCTCGCCGCCCGCCATCGCCCCGATCTCGTCGGCGAGCCGCTGCGCCTCGCGGTAGTTCAACAGCGCGTAAAGAAGCGGCTTCACCACCGGCCAGATCCGGCTCGACGACAGGCCCGGCGCACGCTCCCGGATCAGCGTGTCGACGATGTGTCGCTCGGTCTCCTCGCGGGCGGTCTCGGGCATCGGGCTCGGCCGGGCTGGTTGGCGGAACAGTCGGGCCGACGTCGCCGGACGCGCGCCCACGGCACCGAAACCTATCACCGTTCGCCCACGGCGGCCACGTTCGCCCGGTACGCGAAAACCGGAAAGCTCGACCGTTCCGGCGTCACCGGGTCTTGCGTTGCCGCCGCGGAATTGCTCAGACATTCGGCTTATTCAGCCGAAGCCAATCCAGGAGAGACAGGGTGACGCAAGCGCGCACGGGCGACGACTACGTGACGAAGGCGGGGCTGAACGTGGCAGCAAAGCTCGCCGCGTTCGTCGAGACCGAGGCCCTGCCGGGCACGGGCGTCGACACGGCCGCCTTCTGGGACGGCTTCGCCCGCCTCGTTGCCGACTTCACCCCCAAAAACCGCGCCCTCCTCCAGGTGCGCGAGGACCTCCAGGCCAGGATCGACGCCTGGCACCTCGCGCGGCGCAACCAGCCCCACGACCACGAGGCCTACAAGGCCTTCCTCGAGGAAATCGGCTACCTCCTCCCCGAGGGCGAGCCGTTCGAAATCGAAACCTCCAACGTCGACCCCGAAATCGCCACCGTGCCCGGCCCGCAGCTCGTCGTGCCGATCACCAACGCCCGCTACGCGCTGAACGCCGCCAACGCCCGCTGGGGCAGCCTCTACGATGCCCTCTACGGCACCGACGCCATGGGCCCGCCCCCCGCCACCTCCGGCTACGAGCGCGGCCGCGGTGCCCGCGTCGTCGCCCGCGCCCGCGTCTTCCTCGACGAGGCGTTCCCCATCGCCGGCACGAGCCACGCCGACGCGCGGCGCTACCACGTCAAGGCAGGCGCCCTCCTGGTCGACGACCACCCGCTGGAAACCCCCGAAAAGTTCATCGGCTATCGCGGCCACCCGCGCGCGCCCGAGGCCGTCCTCCTGCGCAACCACAACCTCCACGTCGAGCTCGTCTTCGACCGCACCCACCCGGTCGGCGCCCGCGATCAGGCAGGCCTCGCCGACGTCCGCCTCGAAAGCGCCATCTCGGCCATCATGGACTGCGAGGATTCGGTCGCCTGCGTCGATGCCGAGGACAAGGTCCAGGCCTATCGCAACTGGCTCGGCCTGATGAAGGGCGACCTCACCGCCAGCTTCGACAAGGGCGGCAAACGCCAGGACCGCGCCCTCGCCCTTGATCGCACCTACACCGCCCCCGACGGCGGCACCGTCACCGTCAAGGGCCGCGCCCTCATGCTGGTGCGCAATGTCGGCCACCTCATGACCAACCCCGCCATCCGGGACAGCCAGGGCAACGAGGTCTTCGAAGGCCTGATGGACGCGGCCATCACCGCCCTCGTCGCCCTCCACGACCTGAAAAAAACCGACGGCCCGCGCAACTCCCTCGCGGGCTCCATCTACGTCGTGAAGCCGAAAATGCACGGCCCCGCCGAAGTCGCCTTCGCCGACGAGGTCTTCACCCACGTCGAACAGGTGCTCGGTCTCCCCCGCTACACCGTCAAGCTCGGCATCATGGACGAGGAACGCCGCACCAGCGTCAACCTCATGGAATGCATCCGCGCCGCCAAGCACCGCGTCGCCTTCATCAACACGGGCTTCCTCGACCGCACCGGCGACGAAATCCACACCTCGATGGAAGCCGGCCCCTTCAGCCGCAAGGACTTCATCAAGCGCAAGTCCTGGATCACCGCCTACGAAAACCTCAACGTCGACATCGGCCTCGAATGCGGCCTCTCCGGCAAGGCACAGATCGGCAAGGGCATGTGGGCCATGCCCGACCGGATGGCCGCCATGCTCGAAACCAAGATCGAGCACCCCAAGGCCGGCGCCAACTGCGCCTGGGTGCCCTCCCCCACCGCCGCCACCCTCCACGCGCTGCACTATCACCGCGTCGACGTGTTCGCCGTCCAAAAGGCCCTGAAAGCCGGCGGCCGCCGCGCCCACGTCGACGGCATCCTCGACATCCCGCTCGCCTCGTTCCGCAAGTGGCGCACCGAACAGATCGTCCGCGAGGTCGAAAACAACGCCCAAGGGATCCTCGGCTACGTCGTCCGCTGGATCGACCAGGGCGTCGGCTGCTCCAAAGTCCCCGACATCAACGACGTCGGCCTCATGGAAGACCGCGCCACCTGCCGCATCTCCGCCCAACACATCGCCAACTGGCTGCACCACGGCATCGTCACCCGCGCCGAAGTCGAGGAAGTCATGCGCCGCATGGCCGAAGTCGTCGACCGCCAGAACGCCGCCGACCCCGCCTACACCCCCATGGCCCCCACCTTCGACGGCATCGCCTTCCAAGCCGCCTGCGACCTCGTCTTCCAAGGCCGCACCCAACCCTCCGGCTACACCGAACCCGTCCTCCACGCCCGCCGCCT
>JBMCMJ010000075.1:0-11094 GCA_048615135.1 Pseudomonadota bacterium | reverse complement strand
GGCACACAGCAAGCCGATCCACGTCTGAGGGTGCCTTCACGCTGCGGCCCGCCACATCCGCCGATCTGCCGGCACTCGAGGTGCTCGAAGTCGAAGGCTTCGCGGGCGACCGGCTGAGCCGGCGCAGCTTCCGGCGGCTGCTCGCCCGGCCGAGCGCACAGCTCATGGTCGCCGAGGCGGGCGGGCCGGTCGGCTATGCGTTGACCCTGTTTCGCCGCGGCTCCGGCGCCGCACGGCTCTACTCCCTCGCTGTCGCCCGGGCTTGGCGGGGGCGGGGCGTCGGCCGGGCGTTGATCCGTGACGCTGCCGACACGGCCCGAAGGCGCGGTTGCGGGCGGCTCGACCTCGAGGTGCGTGCCGACAACGCCACCGCGCAAGCGCTCTACCGTGACCTCGGCTTCGTCGCTGTGCGCGATCTGCCCGGCTACTACGCGGACGGTGCCGCCGGCACCCGGCTGAGTCTCGCCCTGGAGCCGAGTCCGTGAGTTGGGTCGCGGTCGCCGAGACGGGAACGGACCTGCCGGCCACGTCGATGGTCCGCCGGCGCCTCGCACCCCTCGATTATCTGCGCGCGCCACCCGGCCCGCGGCCGGTCAAGGTGCTGAACTTCGCGGCCTCGATCGGCTATCAGGGTCTCGGCTACTACGTCTCGCTCCTTGCCGAGGCGCGCGGCGACAAGGTGCTCCCCTCGGTGGCGACGCTCCTCGAACTGGCCAACAAACGCGGCTATGCCCACGCCCTGCCGCAGATCGAGGCGGTGCTGGCGCGGACCATGGCCCGGCTGGTCGATCCGCCCGTGGGCCGCCACCGGCTGACGATCTGCCTCGGCCGGGTGGCCGATCGCCGCTTCCAGCGGGTAGCACGGGCGGTGTTCGACTGGTTCCGTGCACCGATCCTGCGGGTATCGCTGGTCGAACGGGACGGGCGCTGGCAGGTCGGCCGGATCGCCCTCGGCCGGCTGGAGACGTTGAAGCCCGCCGAGGAGGCCCTGCTCGCGGCCGCACTCGCCCAGAGTGATCGGGGCAGGATCGTCGTGCCCGCGATCCGCACCGCACCCCGCTGGTCGCTCGCCGTCCTCTACGATCCGAAGGAAGCGCTGCCGCCATCGACGCCGGAAACGCTCGACCGGATGGCGCGGGCGTTCGTCAAGGACGGGATCGCGGTGAGCCGGATCGGCGCCGACGATCTCGACCGGCTGGCCGAGTTCGACGCGCTGTTCATCCGCCAGACCACGTCGGTGGCGGACATCACCTTCCGCTTCGCCGCGCGCGCGGCGATCGAAGGCATGCCGGTGATCGATGATCCGACCTCGATCGTCCGCTGCACGAACAAGGTCTATCTGGCCGAACTCCTCCGGGCGCACCGCTTGCCGATGCCGACGTCCCGCGTGATCGGCAGTCTCGCCGACGTGCCGGAGGCGGTACGTGGCCTGGGCCTGCCGCTGGTCCTCAAGATTCCCGACGGCTCGTTTTCCAGGGGCGTGCACAAGGCCGAGAGCGAGGCCGATGCCCTGCGGATCGCCGCCGACCTGCTGGCACGGAGCGATCTGATCCTGGCCCAGCGCTTCATGCCGACCACGTTCGACTGGCGGGTCGGCGTGCTCGGCGGCGAGCCGCTGTTCGTCTCGCAGTACTTCATGGCCAAGAAGCACTGGCAGATCGTGCAGCATCGCACGGGCGCACCGGCGCGGTTGGGTGGCTTCAAGACGATGGCAGTGGAGGCGGCCCCGCCCGAGGTCGTCCGCGTCGGCGTTGCGGCCGCCCGCCTGATCGGCGACGGGCTCTACGGCGTCGATCTCAAGGAGACGCCCGACGGCGTGGTGGTGATCGAGGTCAACGACAATCCGAACCTCGACCACGATGTCGAAGGGGCGGTGCTGCGCGACGGTCTCTGGCGGCGCTTGGCGGGATGGTATCTGCGGCGGCTCGAGGCCAAGCCCGCTGCAGCACCTCGCCATGAGGTCGAGCGCGTCGTGCGCGCGCGCTCGAGTTAAGAGGGCATCCACCCAACCTCGCGCTGGAGACACGGTCATGTTCGTTCGGATTCGTCACTGGACCACCGAGCCCGGAGCCTGGGACCGCTTCGTCGGTCGGCTGGAAAAGGAAGGCCTCGACGCGATGCGCGCCACCAAGGGCTTCAGGCGGATGGTCGTCACGGGCGATCCGATGTCGAATGCCGTCGTCACCATCACGTTCTGGGACTCGGAATCGGCCGAGCGCGTTTACGAAGTCGAGAAGGCGCACGATTTCTCGGTGTTGGTGAAGGAGCTCGTCGCCGACCGGCCGGAGACCTTCGCCTACCCGGTCGTCACCGATTCCGACGACTGACTCCCCCTCAGTGGCTCGACTCCAGTTCGGCGATCAGGCGGTTGATCTCGCCGAGCGGGGCGCGCTCGCCGTCGACCATGCCCTCGCCCTCGCTATCGATCAGCCGCATGGCATCGAAGCGCCACCGGACCAGCCGCTTCATCTTCTCCGCCCGGCCCAGCGTCGGATCGTCGAACAGCGCTTGCGGCGTTGGATAGTCGAGCGAGGGGTCCAGCGGATGCTCGGTCATGGTCGTCTCCTCGAAGCGCGTCGAAAGAACGTTTGCCACGTCGGAAGGTTCCGCCACAGCCGGGCGATGGTAGAGCACCACGGCGACCGCGGTCGCGAGGTTGAGGCTGGAGACGCCCACACGCATCGGGATGGCGACGCTGGCGGTGGCTCGCGCGCGCAAGGCGGGTGAAAGACCGCCGCGCTCCGTGCCGAAGGCCAGAATCGACCCTGTGGGAAGTGCCGCGCGGTCGAGGGGCGTGCCTTTCGCGTCGACGATCACCAGTGGGCGAGCGAGCGTGGCCGGCAGCCCGGTGATGCGGCCGCAAGGTAGGGCGAACTGGAGCCCGGCACCACCGCGCACCGCGGTCGGGTGCCAGGGATCGACTTCCCCGAGCACGACCAGCCCCGCCGCGTCTGCGGCCGCCGCCACCCGCACCGCCGCTCCGACATTGCCCAGATGCTGGGGTTGTTCGAGCAGGACGACGGGCCGAGTCGACGGGGCGAACAGCCGATCCGGCTCGAACGACGGTCGTCGGGCGAGGGCAATCACGCCGGTCGAGGGAGCGACCGGCGCCAAGGCAGCGAAGTCGTCGGCCGGACAGGCTTCCAGACAGGTCTCGAGCATCGCTCTCACGTCCGGCGCGAGGTGCGCCGCCAGCGCGAGGACGGCTGCGGGCTCGGGAGCGACCGCGAACTCGATCGAAGCCCCGAAGCGGAGCGCGTGCTTCACGGCATGAAAGCCCTCCAGCACGACTCGAGACGGATCGCGCCGGGCCGCGCGGAAGCGGCCGACGAGATCGGTCGCGCTCATGGATAGGGTAGGAGCCAGGGGGACTTGATGGTCCCCCTGGAACCCCCGGCCGACGGCCAGGGCCGTCGGCATGTTTCGGGGGGCGCGGGGGGATCATCAAATCCCCCCGCCTTTCTTCCCCTCATTCGGCGGGCATCGGCCGGGCGGCCGCCGGCACGAGGTCGTCCTCCGGCTGCTTGCCCTTTTCGAACACGAAGCAGGAGAGGAGCGGCGGGATGAGGAGGAGCGTGAGCACGGCGCTCAAGGAGAGCCCGCCGACCACGACCGAGCCGAGGCCGCGGTAGAGTTCGGAGCCGGGGCCGGGGAAGAAGACCAGCGGCATCATTCCGGCAAGGCTCGTGATGGTCGACATGAAGATCGGCCTGAGCCGGTTGTCCGTCGCGGTGAGGATCGCGTCCTTCACCGCCAGGCCCTCTTCGCGGATGTGGTAGAGGGTCTGATGGACCAGGAGGATGGCGTTGTTCACCACGATGCCGATCAGGATGACGAAGCCGAGCATGGTCAGCATGTCGAGCGGCTGGAACTGCGGCGGCGTCATACCGGCAAGGTACCAGTTGAGCACGGCGAGCCCGCCGATGCCGCCGGCGGCCGCCAACGGCACCGAGATCAGGATGATCAGCGGATAGAGGAAGCTCTCGAACAGCACCGCCATGACCAGATAGACGATCACCAGTGCCAGTAGCAGGTCGATCTGCAGTTCGGCGAAGGTGCGGTTCAGCTGGTCGGCGGTGCCCGACAGGCGCACCTCGACCCCCGGCGGCATGCCCTCGGCCCGCAGCGGTGCGATGACCTGCTCCTCGAGGATCTCCATCGCCGTCTCGAGCGGCATCCCGTCGGCCAGACTGACCACCACGCTCACGGTCCGCGCCCGTTCGATGTGGCGGATTTCCGTCGGGCCGGCCGTCACGTCGAGGCGGGCGAGTTCCGCCGCCGGCAGGATCTGCCCGTCGCGGGTGACGATGGGCAGGGCGCCGATGCCCTGGGTGCGGACCGCCTCGTTCGGTGGCCCCACCAGCACCAAGTCCATCCGGTCGCCGGCAACGGTCACCTCGGCGACGCGCAGGCCATCGTTGAACGCATCGACGCTCATGCCGAAATCGCGCGTCGTGACGCCGGCATCCTCCAGGCGGATCCGGTCCGGCACGAGCCGGACCTCCGGCGCCCCGAGCTCCAGGCCCGGAATCGGCCGAAGCTGGTGGCCCTCGCTGCGCGGCAGGGCTTGGCCGATCAGCCCGGTGGCGCGCAGCGCCACGGCCAGGATGTCCTCCAGCTCGGCGCCCGAGATGTCGACGTCGATCGAGTTGCCGCCGCCGAAGCCGCGGCCGAACAAGGACGGTTGGCGAACGAAGCCGAACGTGCCGGGCTCGGCGAAGATCGGCCCCGAAAGCGGGCCGATCAGCTCGCTCGCCCGGTGCTCCTCGGCCGCGGAGGCGCCGATGAAGGTGTTGCCGCGAAAGGCGACGAAGAAGAAGCTCTCGATCTTCGGCGGTTCGCCGGGACCGGCCTCGGGTCCGGTGAGGGTGGCCCAGAGCGGCCTGGTTGCCCCCTCCACGCTCTCGGCGATGCTGGTCATCGTGTCGAGGTTGTAGCCGGGCGGCGGGACCACGATGCCGAACACGAGATTGCGGTTGCCGGACGGCAGGTAGCCCAGCTTGGGCAGGAACACGTAGGCCATCCCGCCCGCCAGCACCGCAACCGACATGGCGAAGCCGAGGGCCACCAGCCGATTGCGGATGATCCGCCGGGTGAAGGCCAGCACCACGGCGCGAAAGCCCATGGCGACGTGGTCGATCACCGGCAGCTGCACCCGGCCGACCGAACCGTCGGCCCGGCCGAGCAGGCGTGCGCCCATCGCCGGTATGAGGGTGACGGCGACCAACAGCGAGAGCAGCACGGCGACGGAGATGGCCACCGCGATGTCGCGGAAGAGTTGGCCCACCTCCAGTTGCATGGTGAGGATCGGGATGAACACCATGACCGTCGTCAGCGCCGAGACGAGGACCGCACCCCACACCTGGGCCGCCCCCTGATAGGCGGCCTCCTTGCGCGAGAGGCCCTGCTGGCGCAGCCGGTAGATGTTTTCGAGCACGACGATCGCGGCGTCGACCACCATGCCGACGGCAAAGGCGAGGCCCGCGAGCGAGATGACGTTGATCGAGCGGCCCATCGCCGCCATCGCGACGAAGCTCGCCACGACCGAAACGGGGATCGCCACCGAGACGATCAGCGTGGCGCCGAGGCTCCTGAGGAACAGCAGCAGGACCAGCGCCGCGAGCGTGCCGCCGACGTAGATGTTCTGCATGACCAGCTGGATGGCGCCGTCGATATAGATCGTCTCGTCGTAGCGCTGGGTGAGCTGCAGGCCGGCCTCGGGCAACGCGCCCGTCTGCAGCTCCTCGACCCCGGCACGGATGCCGGCCATGGTCTCGATCACGTTGGCCCCGGTCTGGCGGATGACGCGCATCGCCATCGCCGGCTCGCCCAGCACGCGGATGGTCGAGACCGGATCCTGCACGGCGAAGGCGACCTCGGCGATGTCGCCCACCGTCACCCGGGCGATGCGCCCGGTAATGGGGTCGGTCACCGTCCGCAGGACGACGTCGGCCACCTGTTCGGGCGAGCGCAGCTCGCCCTCGATTCGGACCACGTAGCGGCGCTTGCCCTCGTCGACGTCACCGGCGGTCATCGAGATGCTCGCGGCGCGCAGCGTGTCCGCCACCTCCGGCACGGTCAGCCCGAACCGGGCGAGCTGCTCGGGGCGAACGGTGACGCGCAACTCGCGGCTGCTGCCGCCGAACACGTCGACCCGCCCAACGCCCGGCACCCGCTCGATGCGGTCCTTGATCACGTCCTCGGCGAAATCACCATAGGCATGGATCGGGCGGTCGTTGCCGGGCGTCCGGGTGATCGTGAACCACGCGATCGGGCTGTCCTCGGCACCGGCCGTCGACAGGGTCGGCTGGTCGGAGCGATCGGGGTAGGAGGCGACCTGATCCAGACGGTTGGCGACCAGCAGCAAAGCGCGGTCCATGTCGGTGCCGATCGCGAACTCGAGCTCGATCTCGGCCTGCCCGTCGGACGCGGTGCCGGTGATCTTCTCCAGGTTCTCCAGCCCCGCGAGGGCTTCTTCCTGGCGGTTCAGGATCTCGCGCTCGACCTCGGCCGGTGCCGCACCCGGCCAGTCGGTCTCGATGGTGATGACCGGTCGCTCGACGTCCGGGGTGAGTTGGATCGGGATCGAGACCAGGGCAACCGCGCCGAACAGCACCGCCATCAAGACGGCGGCGACGACCGCGACCGGCCGTTCGATGGCTCCACGGATCAGGTTCATGGCGCGCGCTTTCTCCGGGCTCGGGCGTCAGGACCGATCGGCGTCGCCGCCGGGCATGGCCGAGGTCTGCGGCGGCTCGTAGCTGATCGCCTGCTCCGGCCGCAGGCGCTCGTTGCCGCGCACCACGACCAAATCGCCCGGCTCCAGCCCTTGGCGGACGACGAAACGGTCGGCCACCGCTTCGCCGAGCTGCACGTTGCGCATCCGTGCCATCCCGTCCTCGGCGACGAAGACGACATCGCCCGGCCCGCGCCGGAGGACCGCGTCCTTGCTGACCGTCACCACGTCGCGCACCGCGCCGATCGGAACCTCGATGGTGACCGTCTCGCCGCTGGCCACCAGCCGGTCGACGGTCGAACGGTCGAGTTCGAGGCGCACGGCCTGCGTGCGGGTCAGCGGGTTCTCGTCGGGCACGACCGCGCGAAGGGTTGCCCGGATGCGCTCGCCGCCGTCGAGTGCCGCTTCGACGACCGTACCGGGGCCGAGCGGCCGTGCCTGGGCCGACGGCACGTCGGCCTCGATCTCGAGGCTGGTGTCGTCGAGCAGGGCCAGTACCGGCTCGCCGGCCTGCACGAAGGCGCCCACATTGACGTATTTGCGGGTTACGATCCCCTGGAACGGCGCCGCCACGCGGGCGTCGCGCAGGTCCTGGCCGGCGAGCGCCAAGTCTGCCAGGGCTTCCGCGTGCTGCGCCTCGGCGCCGGCGAGCCGTGCGAGAATGATCTGGATCTCGCGATCCTTGTCGGCGAGGGCCGCGGGCGAGAAGGCGGCGGAGGTCCGCAGGCGCTCGAGCCGGGCCCGCTCCTGGCGAGCGAGGTCGAGCTGCGCCTGCTCCGCGGCGATCCGTGCCTCGGCGCCCTGGACCCGCGCGCTGACCAGTTCGGCTCGCGCGAGCAGGCGCTCCTCGTCGATCAGCGCCAGGATGTCGCCCGCCTCGACGCGGTCACCGACGTCGACGTCGATCGCCTGCACGGCCCCGGACACGCGGGCCGCCACCTCGCCCCGCTGGACCGCCACCAGCCGGCCGATGATCGGCACCGTCTGCGAGAAGGGCTCGACGCGCACGGCATCGACCCGGACGTCGGTCGCGCGCTCCTGGGCGGGCAGGGGCGTTGCGGCCAACACGATCGAGGCCGTCGTCGCGAGGCCGAGGGCCGCCAGCACGCGTCGCATGGGATGTCCATTCGAAATTAAGATGTTCCGGAGTATGGAGGCGGATCAGGACGCTTCAAGGCTCAGGCGGAGATGGGTGTCCCCCGATGCGGTTCGACGACGACGATCTGCTGGTCGAGGTGACGGTGCTGGGCGCTTGGCAGCGGGTGGCCGTCCTGCACGTCGGCAGCCGTCGCGAGGTGGTCGTCCGGGGGCCGATCAACGCCTCCACCGAGGGTCTGATCGCGACGGCCCGTCGCCGGCTCGCGGCGCTCCTCCAGCCGCCGGACAGGCGGCCCGGGGGACTTTGGGTCTGAGGCAACGGGTCCGAGGCAACGCTCGCGCCGCGCCCACGGGCTTGCGTCGACGCCGGGCCTCGGGCATTCAGCGCCCCATCGATTAGCCGATTTGGACTTGTCATGTCCGTTGCCCTGCCCACCGCGCAAGCCACCTCGGCTGCCGCGCAAAGCTCCGCCCCGCTCCTGACCGTCACCGACGTCACCAAGCGGTTCGGCGGCCTGCTCGCCGTGGACGGGTGCAGCTTCGCCATTCGCGAGGGCTCCATCACCGGCCTGATCGGCCCGAACGGCGCCGGCAAGACGACGCTGTTCAACATGGTCGCCGGCACCTTTCCTCCGAGCGGCGGGCGGATCACCTTCGCCGGCGAGGACGTGACCGGGCTCGCCCCCTACGCTCTGTTCCGCAAGGGCCTCGTGCGCACCTTCCAGATCCCGCACGAGTTCCACCGGATGACCGTGTTGGAGAACCTGCTGGTCGTGCCGCAGAGCCAGGCCGGCGAGACGGTGTGGAACGCGTGGTTCGCCTGGGGCCGCATCCGCGACCAGGAGCGGGCCCTGGTTCGCCGGGCCATGGATGTGCTGAACTTCCTCGGCATGACCCACGTCAAGGACGTCCTGGCGGGGCATCTCTCGGGCGGGCAGAAGAAGCTCTTGGAACTCGGCCGAACGATGATGACGGATGCCCGGCTGGTGCTCCTCGACGAGCCGGGTGCCGGGGTCAACAAGACGCTGCTCGTGGAGATCGCCGAGTTCATCCGCCGGCTCAACCGCGAGCGCGGCTACACCATCTGCATCATCGAGCACGACATGGACCTGATCGCGGCCCTTTGCGATCCGGTGATCGTGATGGCCGAGGGGCGGGTGCTGATGGAAGGCAGCATGGCCGAGGTGCGTGCCCACCCGGACGTGCTCGAGGCCTATCTGGGCCAGCCGACGGGAGCGGCGGCTTGACCCTGCTCGCGGTCGAGGACGTGATCGGCGGCTACGGCGAGGCGGACATCCTCCACGGCGTTTCGCTGCGCGTCGAGCCGGACGAGATCGTCGTGATCGTCGGCCCGAACGGGGCCGGCAAATCGACCGCGATGAAGGCGGTGTTCGGCCTCGTCACGGTCCGTTCGGGGCGCATCCTGTTCCAGGGGCAGGACCTCGCACGGATGCGCACCGTCGACATCGTCAAGCGCGGGATCTGTTTCGTGCCGCAGACGGACAACGTGTTCCCGACGCTCTCCGTCGAGGAAAACCTCGAGATGGGCGCCTTTCTGCGGGATACGGGCGTCGCCGAGCAGATCGCCAGGGTCTACGAGCTCTTTCCGCCGCTGAAGCAGAAGCGCCGCCAGCCGGCCGGCACCCTCTCCGGCGGCCAGCGGCAGATGGTGGCGATGGGCCGTGCCCTGATGCTCGACCCGAAGCTGCTCCTGCTCGACGAGCCCACCGCCGGCCTCTCGCCCAAGTTCATCGGCCAGATCTTCGACATCGTCCGCCAAGTGCGCGACTTCGGCGTCGCCATCTTGATGGTCGAGCAGAACGCCAAGCAGGCCTTGGCGGTGGCCGATCGCGGCTACGTGCTCGCGACCGGGCGCAACCGCTTCGAGGGCCGTGGCGCCGATCTGTTGGCCGACCGCGAGGTCGCGCAGGCGTTTCTCGGAGGCTGACGGATGGGCCTCGAAATCGTCCAGCTCGTCTTCTACGGTCTCGTGCTGGGCTCGATCATCGCCTTGGGGGCGATCGGGGTTTCCCTGACCTTCGGCATCCTCGGCTTCGCCAACTTCGCCCATGGCGACCTGATGGCGAGCGGCGCCTACGTCGCCTTTCTGGTCTACGTCCAGCTTGCCTTTCCCTTCTGGCTCGCCGTGCCGCTCGCCATGGTCGCGACCGCGGCCCTGGCGGTGGCGATCGACCGCACGCTCTTTCGACGGTTCCGAACACGACCGCCCGTCATCCTGTTGATCTCGTCCTTCGGCGTCGCGTTGATCCTGCGCGCCCTGATCCAGCTGATCTGGGGGCCGGACGTGCAGCTGTACGAGACCGGGTTGCAGATCGCCCAGCGCTGGATGGGCATCCGCTACCAGATGCGCCACCTCTACATCATCGGCGGCGCGGTGCTCCTGGTCGTCGCCGTGCATCTGTTCCTGTCGCGCACCAAGCAGGGCAAGGCGATGCGCGCCATGGCCGACAACCCCACCCTCGCACGGCTCTCCGGCATCGACACCGAGCGGGTGGTGATCTGGACCTGGGTGATCGGCGGTGCGCTCGCCGCCGCTGCCGGCATCTTTCTCGGCATGGACACCCGCCTGCAGCCCGATATGGGCTGGTTCATCCTGCTCGCGGTGTTCGCCGCGGCGATCCTCGGCGGCATCGGCAAGCCCTACGGCGCCATCGTCGGCGGCTACGTGATCGGCATGGTGATGGAACTGTCCAGCCTCGTGCTGCCGCCCGAGTACAAGTCCGTGGTCCCGTTCGCCATCATGGTGATCATGCTGATCGTCCGGCCGACCGGCCTGTTCGGCGGAAGGAGCACCTGATGGAGGGTCTGCTCGCCTACGGCGTCTTCTTCCTGTCGTTCGCCTCGCTCTACGCGCTCCTGGCGCTCGGGCTGAACGTGCAGTGGGGCTATACGGGCATGTTGAACGTCGGCATCGCCGCCTTCTTCGCGGTCGGTGCCTACACCAGCGCCATCCTCACCAGCGGACCCAGTCCCGACCATCTGGGCGGTTTCGGCCTCCCGTTTCTCGTCGGTTTCGTCGGGGCGATGGTCATCTCCGGGCTGCTCGCCGCGGCGATCGGGGCGATCACCCTCAATCTCCGCTCCGACTACCTCGCCATCGCCTCGATCGGCATCGCCGAGATCGTCCGTCTCGTCCTCAAGAACGAGGAGTGGCTGACCAACGGGGTGCGGGGCATCGCCGGCATCCCGCGGCCGGCACCCGACTGGCTGCCGGTCAGCGCGCCCGTCTTCATGCTGCT
>JBMCMJ010000074.1:0-11180 GCA_048615135.1 Pseudomonadota bacterium | reverse complement strand
TTGTTCTGCTTGTTCTGCCCGACGACCGAATCCATCGAATGCGTCGCTCCACTAGGTCCGCCTGCGGGTCACGAGGAAGAGCAGCAGGACCACCAGCCCCCAGACGGCAAAGAGATAGAGGTAGAGGGGTGCCGAGCCCGCCGCGTCGACGCCCCGGTCGAACAGGTCGAGAAACGGGCGATTGAACAGGAGCACGCCCAACAGCGCCAAAGCGACACCACGCTCGGCAGCACCGCGCGCCCTACCCTCCGCCGCCATGAGCGGTCCTCCTCAATAGCGGGCCTGCTGCCGGCGCAGCGCCGCCATCCGCGTCGACGCTTCGATGGCGTCCTTGAGGGTGGTGATGCCGATCGCGGCCAGGAGATCGATCAGCCGGAGCAACACTTCGGCCGTGGCGAGACTGTCGCCGAGCGCGGTGTGGCGATCCTCGGCCGGCAGGATCACCCGATAGCGCTCGGCGAGCGCATCCAGCGTGAGGCTGTCGGCTTGGCCGTGGATGAGGGCGCCGAGCAGCACCGTATCCAGCACCGGATGGTCGAAGCGCACCCCGCAGCCGGCCTCCTTCATGGTCACGAACTTGAGGTCGAAGGCGGCGTTGTGCGCCACCAGCACGGCATCCTTGGCGAAGGCGTGGAAGCGCGGCAGGACGTGCTCGATGGTCGGCGCCTCGGCCACCATCGCGTTGGTGATCCCGTGCACCTTGGTGGACACGGCGGGGATGGTCCGGCGCGGGTTGACCAGCATATCGAAGATCTCGCCGCGCAGCACCCGGCCGTTCACCACCCGCACCCCGGCGATCGAGACGATCTCGTCGCCGCCGGTCGGATCGAGGCCGGTGGTCTCGGTGTCGAACACGACGAAGGTCAGCTTCTTCAGGGGGGCGTCCTCGACGGACCCGACGTCGATCCGGTTCAGGAGGTCGAAGTCGTAGAATTCGGGGCGCTGCGGCAGCGGGGCTGCCGGCGCGTAGCCGCCCTGGTGCTGGCGGAGCGGCGGGGCGAGCGGCAGCCGCAGCCGCGCGGTCGTGGCGCCCGCGGGCTCGCACCAGAACTCGCTCTTGTGGCGGAGCATCACGTCGCGCGCGGTGAGCCCAGCCAGCGACGCGTCCAGTGGCTGGTCGAGCCAGCCGTCGATGGTCGCCATCGGCAGCACCGGCCCCTGCCAGCGGAGATCGACGTAGACCCGGCTCGTCCCGACCGTCGCGGCGACGCCGAAGCGGCGGATCCCGGTCGCCTCGGCGAGCCGTTCGATGAAATGACGGCAGACCTCGACGATGGTGAGGCTGTCGCAGCAGAGCCAGGCCGCTTCGCCCTCGATCGTCACCGCGAGGCCGTCGCCGCCGGCGAGACGGCTCTCGAGGCAGGAGAACAGCGTCGTCGAATAGACGTCGCCCATTGGCCAGGAGCCGACCAGCAGGTCGCGGCTCTCGTCCTGCAGCCGCTCCAGCCGCTCGGTCAGCGCCCGGGTCTCGGCGACGAGGCCCTGCTCGAAGGCGATACGGCTCTCGGCGTCGAGCTCGCCGCCCGTGAGCACTTCGACCATGGCCCGGAGATTGGCCGCCGGCCGGCGCATCTCCTCGGTCGCCATCGACAGCAGCCGGTCGCGCTTGACGTGGGATGCCAGCTGCTGGGTGACGTCGTCGAACACCGCGACGTAGCCGACCGGACCGCCGAGCTGGGTGTCGACGATCAAGGAGATGCGGCCCTGCAGGGTGAACCGTCCGTCAGCGGTCGCGCAGACGACGAGCGCGCTCAGACCCTCGTCGTGGTCCTCGTGACGCCCCGTCGCGAAGCGCCGGTCGAGGCGCTCCAGCGCGTGGCGGAACGGGTCCGGCGTGACCGCATCGAACAGCGAGCGCCCGAGCCCCAGATCGCCGCCGACGTGCAGGATCTTCAGCGCATGCTGGTTGAACAGCAGGATCTGATGGTCGAGGTTGCAGATCACGACGCCGAGCTGCAGGTCGCGGATCAGCGCCTCCAGTCGACCCTTCTGCCGGTCCGTCTCGGCGGTCGCCCGCTTGACGATGGCCTCCACCTCGGTCCGCGCCGAGCGCAGCGCCGCCATCGCGTCGGCCACGGTCGGTCCGAGATAGCCCAGATATTTGGCGACCCGCGGGTTGATCGGCGTCGCGGTGTTGGCGTGCACCGTGTCGCGCACGCCGCGCACGAGGAACTCGATCGGCTTTGCCACGTGCTCGTCGAACAGGAAGCCGACCCAGGCGACGAAGCCCCACATCAAGAAGGTGGCGATGACGGCCGCGGCCACCAGGGGGTCGAGGGCATCCTGCCCCAGGCGCTGGAAGGCCACCCAGGCGCCGGCGACGATGCTGGCCGTGGCCCCCACCGCCAGGAACAAAAAGAAGATCAAGAAGCGAAAGCGCAGGCTCCAGCGCTCAATCATGCGTCGCCCCGAGTACCGACTTCACCTTGTCCGCCAGTTCGCGCGTGGAGAAGGGCTTGGTCATGTAGGCGTCCGCCCCGAGCGCCATGCCCTTCTCGACTTCGATCTCGCGGCCCTTGGCGCTCACCATGATGATCCGCGTGTCGCGCCAGGCCGGATTGGCGCGGATCGTCTGGCAGACGTCGTAGCCGTCGCGCTTGGGGATCATGATGTCGAGCAGGACGAGGTCGGCGGGGCGCTCGGCCATCGCCTCCAGGGCGGCCTCGCCGTCGCGCACCACGCGCACGTCGTAGCCCTCCCGCTTCATCAGGTGCTGCACCGAAAGAGCGATGCTGTGCTCGTCGTCGACGATCAATACGGACGCGGCCATGCTCGATCCTTCCCCGATCTTCTTGTCGTTGCGTCCCGCGTTGTCTCCGGGATCGTTCACCATCGACGAGGCCGCGTCGGAGGTCAGCCCGCTCTCGACCGGGCCGCCGCGGCGCAGACGACCGACCGTACGGTATCGTCGGGCTCGAGGGCGATCCAGTCGATGCGCTCGGGCAGGCCGTCGGCGCCGAACGGCGTACCGGATAGAATGTCGGCGCGGCGCGCTGCGGCGCAATCGTAAAGCTGTCGTGTGGCAATTGTCGGATAGTAGCGGGTCACGAAGACGACCTCGGCAAGCGCAAGGTCCGGATGGTCCGGATGCGTCTGCACCCGCCCCGTGTCGACGGCGACGAAGCGGTTGACCTGCGGGACGATCAGCGTCCACGGCTGCAGCGGCGAGCGATAGGTCTCGGATCGCGCCACCTCGACCTGCGGCGGCAGCGAGGCGGTGGTCCGCTGGAACCACGAATACTCGATGTAGATGTGGAAGATCAGCATCGAGCCGCCCGCCACCACGGGGATCGTCCAGCGCGGCGCCGGGATACGCAGCGCCTTGGTCAACAGCATCCACGTCCCCGCGGCGCCGAGGCCGAGCACGATGGTGCCGAGGAAGGTGAACAGCATCGGCCGTCAGCCGGCGCTGCGACCGTGGGACAGCGCCGACTGGAGCGACTTCACCACACCGAAGGCGTCCTTCAAGTGGTTGCGCTCGAGGGCGGAGAGCGTGTTCGGCGCCATGAAGTTGTCGGGCTTCTTGCCGGCGCGCACGAGCTGCGCCTGGTGTTCGAGCCGCATCTCGGCGATCAGGTCGTAGGCGTCGATCAGATCGCCGCCGCCCTCCTTGCTCAGCACGCCCGCTTCCCGTGCCGCGACGAGGCGGGCACGGGTATTGACCTCCTCGATCGAGCCCTGCAGCGCGTAGAGCCGCGCCAGATCGACGATCGGCACGACGCCGTTGAGCTTCAGATCGACCGTGTTCTTGTGCTCGCCCGAGCGGATCAGCGCGAAGCCGCGAAAGAGGCCGAGCGGCGGCTGGTGCTTGAGCGAGTTGGCGGTCATGTGGGCGCGGAAGATGCTGTTCTTGCGCGCGGCCTCCAGGGTCGCCTTCTGCAGCCCGTCGAACAGCCGCACCTCGCCGGCGATCGGCCTGAGGTCGAACATCACGCTCGCCAGCATCTGCGCCATCGGATCCGGCTGGGCGATCCAGCCCTTGAAGTACTGCCGCCAGACCTTGACCGGCTGCCGCCAGCGCGGGTTGGTCGCCATCATCTCGCCCGGGCAATAGTAGTACCCGCAGGCGTGCAGCCCGTCGCAGACGAAGCGGGCGAGTTCCTCGAAATAGCCGTCGTGCCGCTTCGCATCGAAACCGTCGTCGAGGATCAGGCAGTTGTCCTGGTCGGAAATGCCGGTCTGCTCCGAGCGGCCCTGCGAGCCGCAGGCGAGCCACAGATAGGGCACCGGCGCCGAGCCCAGCCGGTCGTGGGCGAGCGCGAGGAGGCGGCGGGTCAGGGCGTCGGTGACGCTGGTGATGATCCGCCCGACGTTCTGCGGGCTGGCCCCCGAGCCGACCAGCTGGACGAGCAGTTCCGGGACCTTGGCGATGGTCGCGGCCAGGTCCTCGAAGCGGCTCTGCTGCTCGAGGTCGCCGATCAGGTAGAAGGCCGAGACCGCCTGCTGGCGGACCAGGTTCGACGAGGTGACGATGCCGACCAGCCGTCCCCGGTCGACGATCGGCAGGTGGATGATGCCCCGCTCGGTCATGGCGTTGAGGGCATCGAAGCCGAGCGCATCGCGACCCAGGGTGAAGGGTTCGCGGGTCATGATCTCGCCGACCGGCGTATCGACACTTCGTCCCTCCGCCACCACGCGACGACCCATGTCGCCGGTGGTGAGGATGCCGACCAGCCGCCGGTCGCGGCAGACCAGCAAGCACGAGATGTCGAGATCGCGCATGATCACCGCCGCCTCGCGGGCGGTGGTGGTCTCCTCCACCGTCTTCGGATCGGCCGTCATGATGTCGCCGACCTTGATCGACAGGAGGTGTTCCTGCGGCGCCCCGCCCTGGGCGGTCCGGCTGAACGCCCGATTGCGGTGGAAGAAGTCGTGAAAGGCCGGATGCTCGCGGAGTAGCTGCTCGAAGCTCGCCTTGGGCAGGCACAGCACCGTCACCTCGCTCTCGGCGACCGCGCGGTTGACGGCCAAGCCCAGGCGCATCAGGCCGCGCTCGCCGAACACGTCGCCTTCGGCCACCTGCGAGACGAGGTCACCGTCCGCGCTGACGATGTCGACCGCGCCGGCATAGAGCAGGTAGAGACCGGCGAGCTTCTGGCCGTAGTCGTAGATCACGGCACCGGCCGGATGGACCTCGACGGCCACCCGTTCGGCGAGATCCGCCAGCACCTCGGCCGGCAGGACGTCGAAGGGCTGATGGCGCCCGAGCACCCGGCGCAGGCGGTCCGGCTCCAGCTCGACCATAAACGCCCTTCCCCCGAAAAAAACTTGCGGACCCCGTCCGGATGGACGGGGTCCGCATCGATCGCAACGATCGTCGTCTAGATCAATGGTCGAGCGCCGTTCCCGCACCACGCGGCACGCGCACGCTCTCGACCAGTTCCTGGATTTCCTTCGGCGGCGCCTCGGTCGCGTTCGACACCATGTAGGCGACCGCGAAGTTGAGTGCTGCACCCACCGAGCCGATCGACAGGGGCGAGATGCCGAGCACCCAGTACTCGGTCGTGTCGGGCAGCTGGTTGGTGCCGGGGATGAAGAACCAGCCCTTGTAGACGAAGATGTAGATTACCGTGAACAAGAGGCCGGTGAGCATCCCGGCGATCGCGCCCTTGTCGTTCACCCGCTTGCTGAAGATGCCCATCATCAGCGCCGGGAAGAGCGAGGCGGCGGCGATGCCGAAGGCGAGCGCCACGGTCTGGGCGGCGAACCCGGGCGGGTTCAGGCCCAGATAGGTTGCGAGCGCGATGGCGCCGGCCATCGAGATGCGCGCAGCGAGCAGCTCGCCCCGCTCGCTGATCCGGGGGTTGATCGCGCCCTTGATCAGGTCGTGCGAGATCGCAGACGAAATCGCGAGCAGCAGGCCGGCTGCGGTCGACAACGCGGCGGCCAGACCACCGGCCGCGACCAGCGCGATCACCCAGCCCGGCAACTGCGCGATCTCCGGATTGGCGAGCACGAGGATGTCGTTGTTCACCCGCAGTTCGTTGCCCTCCCAGCCCCATTCCTGGGCCTGTTCGGCGAAGGCGGCGTTGCCGTCGTTGTAGAACTGGATGCGGCCGTCGCCGTTCCTGTCCTCCCAACCGAGCAGGCCGGTCACCTCCCAGTTGCGGAACCAGTCGGGGCGTTCCTCGTAGAGCAGGTTGCCGTCGGGCGCGCCCACCTCACCCGTCTGGATGGTGGTGGTCAGATTGAGACGGGCCATGGCGCCCACGGCCGGGGCGGTCAGGTAGAGGAGTGCGATGAACACCAGCGCCCAGCCGGCCGACCACCGGGCGTCGGCGACGCGCGGCACGGTGAAGAAGCGGACGATCACGTGTGGCAGACCGGCGGTGCCGATCATCAGCGACAGCGTGAAGAGGAGCATGTTGAGGGTGTTGGTATGGTGCCCGGTATAGCTGTTGAAACCCAGGTCCTGGATGACCTGATCGAGGGTGGCGAGCAGCGGGGCGCCACTGTCGATGATCGGCCGGGTGGCCGCGTAGCCCTCGCTGACGTTGGAGAAGAGGCCGAGCGGCGGCAGCGGCGTGCCGGTCATGTTCATCGCGATGAACACGGCCGGAATGGTGTAGGCGGTGATCAGGACGACGTACTGGGCGACCTGGGTGTAGGTGATGCCCTTCATACCGCCCAGCACCGCGTACATGAAGACGATGCCGGCACCGATGAACAGGCCGACGTCGCTCGGCACCTGCAGGAAGCGCGAGAAGGTCACGCCGACGCCGGTCATCTGGCCGATGACGTAGGTCACCGAGGCGACGATCAGGCAGACCACCGCAACGAGGCGGGCCGTCTGCGAGTAGAAGCGGTCACCGATGAACTCCGGCACCGTGTACTTGCCGAACTTGCGCAAGTAGGGCGCGAGCAGCAGGGCGAGCAGCACGTAGCCGCCGGTCCACCCCATCAGGAACGACGAATTGTCGTAGCCGACGAAGGCGATCAGACCGGCCATCGAGATGAACGAAGCGGCCGACATCCAGTCGGCCGCGGTGGCCATGCCGTTGGTGACCGGGTGGATGCCCCGCCCGGCGGCGTAGAACTCGCCCGTGCTCGCGGCTCGCGCCCAGATGGCGATGCCGATGTACAGGGCAAAGGTCGCGCCGACGACGACGTAAATGAGCGTTTGCGTGTCCATGATGCTGCCCGCTTACTCTTCTTCGACGCCGAACCTGCGGTCGAGCACGTTCATCCGCCAGCTGTAGAAGAAGATGAGAACGATGAAAGTGACGATCGAGCCTTGCTGGGCGAACCAGAAATGCAGGCCCGCACCACCGATTTCGAACGACTGCAGCAACGGCCGGAACAGAATGCCACCGCCGAACGAAACCAGGGCCCAGATGATGAGGAGAATACGAAGGAGGCCGAGATTGGCCTTCCAGTATTCTTCTTGAGACTTGCTGTAGTCCATGACCACTCCACTACGGCTGTTGTTCGCGCCCGAGGCGGGCGATGCCGGTCGTTGGGTTCGAGCACGCTGCAGCGAGGTGCCGGCACCGGGGGTTCGAACGCGCGTCGGACCCCCCTTACGGGTATCCCGCTACGCTGCCATTTGCCTCCCCGACCGCAGACGCCCCCAGCGTCTCTTACTCATGCGTCACGGGATAGCCAGCCATGCTTCGACAAGCAAGCCACGTCTTTGGTACGCCCACGGGCGTATCATAGGGCGAGCCGCGCGCGCAGGCGTTCCTCGTCGAGGTCGGCCCGGAGCCCGGCGAGGACGATGCTGCCGCGTTCCATCACGGCGAAACGGTCGGCCAGCGCCTGGGCGAAGTCGACATATTGTTCGACCAGCAGGATGCCGAGGTCGCCGCGCCCGCGCAGCAGCCCGATCACCCGCTCGATCTGCTTGATGATCGAGGGCTGGATGCCCTCGGTCGGCTCGTCGAGCAGCAACAGCCGCGGCCGGGTCACGAGCGCCCGGGCGATCGCCAGTTGCTGCTGCTGCCCACCCGAGAGATCGCCGCCACGGCGGCGCATCATGGTGCGCAGTACCGGAAACAGCTCGAAGATCTCGTCCGGGATCGTCCGTCGGTCGCGCGGCAGCGGGGCGAGGCCCGTGCGCAGGTTCTCCTCGACGGTCAAGAGCGGGAAGATGTCGCGTCCCTGCGGCACCAAGGCGATGCCCCGCCGGGCCCTGGCGTGCGGCGGAAGGCTGCCGAGGGAGGTGCCCTCGAAGACGATCTCGCCCCGACTGACCGGGTGGTGGCCGGCGATCGCCCGGAGCAGGCTGGTCTTGCCCACCCCGTTGCGACCCATCAGGCAGGTGACCTCGCCGGGCCGGACGACGAGGTCGACCCGGCGCAGGATGTGCGCCGCCCCGTAGTGCAGATCGACGCCCCGTACCTCGAGCCCGCTCATCGCTCAGCGCCCCAGATAGACTTCGACGACCCGAGGGTCCTCGCTCACCTGGTCGAGCGAGCCCTCGGCCAGCACCGAGCCCTCGTGCAGCACCGTCACGCGGCAACCGAGGGCGCGCACGAACACCATGTCGTGCTCGACCACCACGACCGAGTGCGAACGGGCGATGTCGCGCAACAGGTCGGCCGTGGCCTCGGTCTCGGCGTCGGTCATGCCGGCCGCCGGTTCGTCGACCAGGAGGAGCTTCGGGTCCTGGGCGAGCAGCATGCCGATCTCCAGCCACTGCTTCTGCCCGTGGCTGAGCCGGCCCGCCCGCTCGCGGCGCAGGTGATCGAGGCGGATGCGCTCCAGGATGGCGTCGATTTGGGCCTCCTGCTCGCCATTGGTGCGCCCGAACAGGGTGCGGAACGGGCCGCGGTCCCCCGCCAGGGCCAAGAGCACGTTGTCCTCGACGCTGTGCTGCTCGAACACCGTCGGCTTTTGGAACTTGCGGCCGATGCCGAGCCCGGCGATCGCCGCCTCGTCGTGACGTGTCAGGTCGATCCGTCCCTCGAACAGGACCGTGCCCGCATCGGGCTTGGTCTTGCCGGTGACCACGTCCATCATCGTCGTCTTGCCGGCGCCGTTCGGGCCGATGATCGCCCGCAACTCGCCGGGATCGACGAAAAAACTGAGGCTGTTCAACGCCTTGAAGCCGTCGAAGCTGACGCTGACGCCATCGAGGTAGAGGATCGAGCCGGTCTCGGGCAGGGTCACCGGCTCACTCCCCCGGCTGCAGGCGGCGGGCACGCCGGCCGCGCCACCGCTCGAGGAGGTCATGGCCGACCCCGATCAGCCCGCGCGGCATCAGGATGGTGACGACGATGAACAACGCACCCAGGGCAAACAGCCAGTACTCCGGAAAGGCCGCGGTGAACCACGTCTTGCCGTAGTTGACGACGCCGGCGCCGAGTACCGCGCCGAGCAGCGTGCCCCGGCCGCCGACCGCCACCCAAACCACCGCCTCGATCGAATTGGCCGGGGCGAACTCGCCCGGATTGATGATCCCCACCTGCGGCACGTAGAGCGCGCCCGCCACCCCCGCCATCATGGCCGAGACGGTCCAGACCACGAGTTTGTAGTGCTCCGGGCGGTAGCCGAAAAAGCGCGTCCGGCTCTCCGCGTCGCGCACCGCCACCAGCACCTTGCCGAAGGTCGAGCCGGTGATCGCCCGGGCGATCACGAAGCCCAGCCCGAGCGCCACGGCCGAGGCCACGAAGAGCCCGGCGCGCGTGGTCGGCGCCTGCAGGTCGAAGCCGAGGATGTCCTTGAAGTCGGTCAGGCCGTTGTTGCCGCCGAAGCCCATCTCGTTGCGGAAGAAGGCCAGCATCAGCGCGTAGGTCAGGGCTTGGGTGATGATCGAGAGATAGACGCCCGTCACCCGCGAGCGAAAGGCGAGCCAGCCGAAGACGAAGGCGAGCACGCCCGGCACGAGCAGGACCATGAGGAAGGCGAACCACCACTGATCGAAGCCCCACCACCACCAGGGCAGTTGCTCGTAGCTGAGAAACACCATGAAGTCGGGCAGGACCGGGTGCGCGTAGACGCCGCGATCGCCGATCTGCCGCATCAGGTACATGCCCATGGCGTAGCCGCCGAGGGCGAAGAAGGCGGCATGGCCGAGCGAGAGGATGCCGGCATAGCCCCAGACCAGATCGACCGCGAGCGCGAGCAGCATGTAGGTCAGGTACTTGCCGAGCAGCCCGACCATGAAGTTGGAGACGTGCCAGGGATGGTCCGGCGGCAGATACAGGTTGGCGTAGGGCACCAGCACAGAGACCGCAGCGAGTGCCAGGAGAAAGGCCCAGCCGGCGGGGCCGATGTGGCGGGCGAGCAGCATCTCAGCCCTCCACCGAGCGGCCCTTCAGGGCGAACAGACCCCGCGGCCGCTTCTGGATGAACAGGATGACCAGGACGAGCAGCAGGATCTTGGCGAGCACGGCACCGGCATAGGGCTCCAGCACCTTGTTGACGACGCCCAGGGTCATCGCCCCGACCAGCGTGCCCCACAGATTGCCGACCCCGCCGAGCACCACCACGAGGAAGCTGTCGATGATGTAGTTCTGACCGAGATTGGGGCTGACATTGTCGATCTGCGAGAGCGCGACCCCGGCGATGCCGGCGATGCCGCACCCCATGCCGAAGGTGAGCGCATCGACCCAGCCGGTGCGGATGCCCATCGAACTCGCCATCGCCCGGTTCTGCGTGACGGCGCGCATGTGCAGCCCGAAGCTGGTCCGCTTGAGGACCACCAGCAGCACGACAAACACGACCAGGGCGAAGACGATGATGACGAGGCGCGAGGTAGCGAGGCTCAGATCGCCGATCTCGACCGAGCCCCGCATCCAGTCGGGCGTGCCGACGTCCTGGTTGGTCGGCCCGAACACCGTCCGCACCGCCTGCTGCAGGATCAAGGAGACGCCCCAAGTCGCGAGCAGGGTCTCCAGCGGCCGGCCGTAGAGAAAGCGGATGATGCCCCGCTCGAGCGCCACGCCCAGCGCCCCCACGACCAGAAAGGCGAGCGGCAGCGCGATCAGGAGCGACCCGTCGAACAGCCAGGGCGCGTGGCTGCGGATCACGCTCTGCACCACGAAGGTGGTGTAGGCGCCGAGCATGACCATCTCGCCGTGGGCGAGGTTGATCACCCCCATGACGCCGAAGGTGATGGCGAGGCCGATCGCCGCCAAGAGCAGCACCGAGCCGAGCGACAGGCCGAAGGTGACGTCCTGCGCCGTCGACCAGAGCGCAAGACGCCGCTCGATCGCGTCCACCCCATCCCGTGCCGC
>JBMCMJ010000073.1:0-11231 GCA_048615135.1 Pseudomonadota bacterium | reverse complement strand
CTAGCGGTGCTGTGCCCGATGTCCCGCCAGGGCGGCGTTCAGGGTGTCGGCGAGCGTGCGGCGCTCGGCGGGGGCGAGAAAGGTGCCGATCAACACCCGTTGGCCGTGCGAGCGGAGCGCGAGCTGCGGGTCGTGAAGACGCCGCTCGTCCAGTTCCACGCGCACCCAGTAGGGATCCAAGGCGATCGCCTGGAGGATCGCGCCGTCGGGGCCGAGCCGTCGCACCTCCAGACCCGAAGCATCGAGACGGATCAGCTCGCTGCGTCGCGCGCGGCGGGCCGTGATGCGCAAGGCCAGACCGAGGGCCAGAAGATCGAGGCCGAGCAGGCCGGTCACCGGCCAGGCGCCGAGCCACCAGAACCCGAGCCCGAGGATCGCCACGACGGTCGCCGCGACGCCCATCACCCAGACCATCCCGTACCGGCCGAGCGGCGGGTTCGGGTAGAGCACGAGATCGAGACGCGGCGCCCGAGCGTCGGGCTCGAGGGTGGTGTGGAGGCTCATGCCTTCCGGTATAGCCACCGCACCGTCGGACACGAGAGGTCAAGATGACACCCGAGGCCGTCCAGGCCCTGTTCGAGGCCCTGCGCGCCCAGCGCCCCGACCCGCGCACGGAACTCGACTACACCAACCCCTACACCCTGCTCGTGGCCGTGGTCCTTTCGGCGCAGGCGACCGACGTGGGCGTCAACAAAGCGACCAAGGGCCTGTTCGCCAAGGCCGACACGCCGGCGAGGATGGTGGAACTCGGCGAGGCCGGCGTGGAAGCCCTGATCAAGAGCCTGGGCCTGTTCCGCAACAAGGCCAAGAACGTCGTGGCCCTGTCGCGCATTCTGCTCGAGGAGCACGGCGGACGGGTGCCGCACGACCGCGCGGCGCTGGAAAGCCTGCCGGGGGTCGGCCGCAAGACGGCCAACGTGGTGCTCAACGAGGCCTTCGGCGAGCCGACCATCGCCGTCGACACGCACATCTTCCGGGTGGCCAACCGGACGGGTCTCGCCCCCGGCACGACCCCGGCGGCCGTCGAGCAGCGGCTCCTCGAGGTGGTGCCGGAAGCCTTCAAGCGCGGCGCGCACCACTGGCTCATTCTGCACGGCCGCTACGTCTGCAAGGCGCGCAAGCCCGACTGCGCAACCTGCGTGATCGTCGCGCACTGCGCCTATGCCCGGGCGCACGACCTCGTCCCCGCGGGCCGCGTAGCCTTATCTTAACCATCCTCCGGTACTGCTGGGATCAGGGTTCAGCAGCCAGAGAACGAGTACCGTCATGTCGAGTTTCGAGGGACGCGCCATCCAGATCATGGGCGACATGGTGCAGATCACCGACGAGATCGGCGGTCACAGCATCTTCCTGTCGCTCGCGGAAATCATCGGCGGGCGGGACCTGCGCCTGCGCGACCGGGTGCGGGTCGAGGGGCCGGAGACCGACCGGCGCGGCCGGCGACTCGCGGAGAACACGGCGGGCGTAGCCGAGCCCAGCCTCGCCTGACGCCGGGTGCCGGGCCTCGCCTGACGTGCTAGACTTCGCCTTTCGCGGCGACGCGGCCGGTCGCGGTCGTGGCGCACCGACGAGACGAGCCCGGATCACGCGCGATGCACGACCTCCACACCATCGCCTTCGACGGCGACGACACGCTCTGGCACCACGAGACCTTCTACCGCTACACGCACGAGCGGTTTCGCGCCCTGATTGCCCGCCATGTGCCCGAGGCGGACGTCGACGGACGTCTGCACACCACCGAGTTGCGCAACCTCCGGCTGTTCGGCTACGGCGTGAAGGGCTTCACCCTGTCGATGATCGAAACCGCGATCGAGCTGACCGAGGGCGCCATTCCCGCCGAGGACATCGCCGAGCTGATCGACTGGGGCAAGGAGATGCTGGTGCATCCGATCGAGCTGCTGGAGGGCGTCGAGGCGACGCTGGACGTGCTCGAACGGCGCTACCGCCTGATGCTCGTGACCAAGGGCGATCTGTTCGACCAGGAGAGCAAGATCGCCCGCTCGGGGCTTGCCGAGCGCTTCGCCCACATCGAGATCGTCTCGGTCAAGGATCCGGCAACCTACCGGCGCTGCCTCGCCAAGCACGGCCTGGCGGCGAAGGGTTTCCTGATGGTCGGCAATTCGATGCGCTCGGACGTCATGCCGGTCCTCGCGGCAGGGGGGCGGGCGGTGCACGTGCCTTACGAGATCACCTGGGCACACGAACAGGTGGAGGACGACCGACTGCCGGAGGGCGCCTGGCGGATCGACCGGATCGACCACCTGCCGGCGCTCATCGACCGGATCCGGGCCGCCGCGTGAGCACCCTCGACGTCGCCCGCCTGCGCCGCGAGACGCACGCTACCCGTCATGTCATCCATTTGAACAACGCCGGGGCCGCACTGGTGCCCGATAGGGTGCACCGGGCGGTCATCGATCATCTGGAGCGCGAGCGGACGATCGGCGGCTACGAGGCGAAGGCCGAGGCCGAGACGCGCCTGGCGGCGTTCTACGGCAGCGCCGCCCGCCTGCTCGGCGCGTCGCCCGACGAGATCGCCTTCGTCGAGAACGCCACGCGCGCCTGGGACATGGCGTTCTATGCCGTGCCGTTCGCCGCGGGCGATCGGATCCTGACCAGCGAGGCCGAATACAGCTCCAACGCCCTGGCCTTCCTGCAGGTGGCGAACCGCCACGGCGTGACCGTGGAGGTGGTGCCGAGCGTCGCCGAGGGCAGGCTTGACGTGGCCGCCCTCGAGGCGCGGATCGATGCGCGCGTCAAGCTGATCGCCGTCACCCACGTGCCGACCTACAGCGGCGTCGTGCAGCCGGCCGCCGACATCGGCGCCGTCGCCCGGCGCCACGGCATCCTCTACCTGCTCGATGCCTGCCAGTCGGCCGGGCAGATCCCGCTCGACGTCGAGGCGATCGGCTGCGACATGCTCGCCGCCACCGGCCGCAAGTACCTGCGCGGGCCACGCGGCACGGGCCTCCTCTACGTCCGCCGAACGGCCCTCGACCGCCTCGAGCCTCCGTTCGTCGACCTCCATGCCGCCGAGTGGCTCGCTGCCGACCGCTATGCGCTTCGTCCCGACGCCAAGCGCTTCGAAAACTGGGAGTTCTACGTCGCGGGCAAGCTCGGCCTCACGGCGGCGATCGACCTCGCCCTCGACCTCGGCGTCGATGCGCTGCAGGCGCGGATCGAAATCCTGGCCGCGAGCCTGCGCGAACGCCTTGCCGCCCTCTCCGGCATCACGCTCCGCGACCCGCCGGCCGCCCGCGCCGGCCTCGTCACCTTCACCAAGGCGGACGAGCCGGCGGCGCAGGTGATGGCCCGACTGCGCGAGGCCCGGATCAACGTCTCGGTCTCGTCGGGCGCCGCCCATTTCGATCCGTGGCGCAGCGCGTACGGCGCCGCCGTCCGTGCCTCGGTCCATGCCTACAACACCGAGGACGAACTCGCGCGGTTCCTCGAGGTGCTCGGCGGACGATGAGGGCTGCCGGCACCCCGCAATCGGCCGGCCTCTCGGGTGTGCCGCTGATGATCTTCGTGGCCCTCACCATCCCGAGCGCGGATGCGATGATCAAGCTGCTGACGGCGACCCACCCGCCGCTGTTCGTCGCCTGGGCGCGCTACACGGCAACCCTCGCCTTCGTCGTGCCGGTCGTGCTGTGGCGCGAGGGCGGCAGGGCGCTCTGGCCCCGAGACCTCGCCCGCCACGCGCTGCGCGGCGCCTTCATGGTCGGGGCGATGACGTCGTTCGTCACGGCCCTCGCCGTGGTGCCGATCACCACCGCTCTCGGTGGGCTGTTCCTCTCCCCCTTGATCGCCTCGGGCCTCGCCGTGCTGCTCCTCGGCGAGCGGTCGACCTGGCGCCGTTGGGCGGCGGTGACGATGGGGTTCGCCGGCGCCCTCGCCGTGCTGCAGCCGGGTGCCGCCCTGCCGCTCGGCGGGCTCTGGGCGGTGCTCGCCGGGACTCTCTTCGGGGGCTACGTGATCTGCGCGCGGCTGACGGGCCAGGGGCGGGACTCCAGCCTCGTCGCCCTTTTCGCGCAGACGGCCTTCGCGGCCGTGGTGCTGAGCCCCTTCGCGCTCTGGCAGTGGTCGGACGTCGATGCCCGGACGGTCGGGCTCGTCCTCGCCATCGGCCTCGTCAGCGGCGTTTGCCATCTGGCCATGCTGGAGGCGTATCGCCGCAGCGAAGCGACGTTGCTCGCGCCCATCATGTACCTGGAGTTGGTGACGGCCACGGTGCTGGGGCTCGTCCTGTTCGGCGACTGGCCGAACGCGGTGGCCTGGATGGGCATGGCGCTGGTGGTCGCGGCCGGCGTCGTGGTGCAACGGGGCCGGGTGTGAACGGCGGCGGGACGATGTGTTCTCAGGTCACGATGTCGAACAGCCGCGGCCGGCCGTCACTGCGCCGCCGGCGCCGCCGATCCCGATTGGCCTTGGGCCGGAAGGTCGGCAACTCGTCGGTCCAGACGGGCACCATTTCGGACCCGGGCTCGCGCTCGCGTTGCAGCGGCACGCGACGTCCGTCCGGCAGGATGATCTCGTCGCGGTCGCGCATCGGTCCCTCCGCTCCGTCCTCTTTTCGTCTATGTGACGGCGTGGAGCGGCGCCGAAGCCCGGAGATGCGCCGATCACGACAAAATGCACGGCGGGCGTAATCGGTTATGCCGGCCCGGCGCTTCTCGAACGGGAGATCACCTCGATGCCGCCTACCGTCGTCGCCGTCGCCACCGCGCCGAGCCACGATTTCACCAAGTCCCTGCAGCCCGCCGTCACGCTCGTGGTCGGCGAGGGCGTGGTCGGCGATGCCCACCGCGGCACGACCGTGAAGCACCGCTCGCGCGTGCGGCGCGACCCGACCGCCCCCAACCTGCGCCAGGTCCACCTCATCCACGCGGAGTTCTTCGAGGAACTGGCCGGCAAGGGCTTCGCCGTCGGTCCTGGCGATCTGGGCGAGAACGTGACGACCCGCGGTATCGACCTGCTGGCATTGCCGCGCGGAGCACGGCTCCGGCTGGGCGCCGCAGCGGTGGTCGAGGTGACGGGCCTGCGCAATCCCTGCAACCAGCTCGATCACTTCGCCGAGGGTCTGATGTCGGCCTGTCTGGAGCGGCTGCCCGACGGCCGTCTCCTGCGCAAGACCGGCGTCATGGCGATCGTGGTCGCGGGCGGTGTGGTCCGGCCGGGCGACATGATCGGCCCGGACTTGCCGGCGACTCCGCACGCCGCGCTGGAGCCCGTCTGAACGGGCCCGGCGGTCAGCCCGGAGCCGCAGCGCTCGCCATCGCGATCGGCCGGTGCGAGCGCAGGACGGGCGGCACGGCGCCGGCCTCGATCGGCCGCGACAGGTGAAAGCCCTGGCCGAAGCGTGCCCCGACGCCGTGCGCGAGAGCGAGTTGCCGTGGCGTCTCGATGCCTTCGAACAGGCAAGGAAGTTCCAGGGTGGTGGTGAGGGCGACCACTCCCTGGACGAGGGTTCGGGTCCGGGGCGTGGTGTCGGCGTCCCACAGGAGCCGCGCGTCCAGCTTGACGAGGTCCACGGGCAGGCGGGCGAGTTGGGTGAGCGAGCCGTAGCCGGCGCCGAAATCATCGAGCGAGACGAGCACGCCCCGGTCGCGCAGCCGGGCGAGCCCCCGCGCCAGGCGGTCGATGTCGGCCGCCTCCAGGATGCGCTCGGAGACCTCCAGTTCGACCCGGTCGGGCGACAGCCCGGCGGCGGCGATCATGCGCAGCAGCGGGTCCGCCCAGCCCTCCGCCTCGACCTGGCACAGATCGAGGTTCAGGGCGATCCGCCGCAGGTTCAGGCCCACTTCGAGCCAGCTCCGCGCCTCCTGGAGCGCCGCCGTATAGACGTGCTCGCTCACGGCGGGCAGCCGGCCGAGCGCGCGCAGATCGTCGAGGAAGGCGCCCGGCCCGGCGACGCTGCCGTCCTTGCGTCGCCAGCGCATGAGCACCTCGACCCGATCGAAGCAACCGGTCACGAAGTCGAGCTGCGGCTGGTAGACCGGAAAGAAGCGGGCGGCGTCGGCCGCTTCCAGCAATTCCAGGCGGGTGCGCCTCGAGCCGTCGAGGTCGGCCGTCTCCGCCACGCTCGGCCAACCGCAGGCACCGAGCGGCAGGGTCGCCGCGGCATTCGCGGCACTCTCGAGCGCCAGCCAGATGCCCAGTCTGCGGGCGGCGGCGTCAGTGGCGAGGGTCGCCGCGATGATGCACGGCACCCGCACGAAGCGACCTTCGCGTTCGAAGCGGCCCTGCAGCGACGGGAGCAGCCGGGCGACGACGGCCTCGACGAGGCTCCGCTGATCGACGTCGGCGAGCATGACGACGATGCTGCCGGGAGCGGCCACGGCGACCCGGTCGGCATTGCGCAGCTCGCGGGCGAGTTGGGTCGCGGCCACCTGGGTCAGTGCCGCCACCGCGTGGCGGCCGTAGGCGGCACTCAGCATCCCGCGGGCATCGACCTCGATCTGGATCAGGGCGAGCCGCCCCTGGCCGCCCGCGTCGACCGCTCGGTGCAGGGCCTCGATGGGAACGAGGCGACGGTCGGCGCCGCGCAGCTGGAGACGCTCCACCACCACGGGCCGCTTGACCCTGGAGGGGGTGTCGGGCGTCGGGGCAATCGTCGCTCGTCTGGCCACCACGCTCGTCCTCGCCACGCGTCGACCCTGGTCGACGTCATGGACCGAGTGTCGCAGCGGCCCGTAAATAATCGGTAAAGTTGTAGAAGCTTAGCTCTCGTTCACCTTTTCCAGCTCGCGCGGCGTGTCGTAGGCGAGCAGCTCCAGCGAATTTTGCGCCAGCGCCGACCAGTCCGCGCCTTCGAAGCCGAGCGCCAGCAGCGCCGCGGTGGGAAATTTGGCACGGATTGCCTCGCCGAGGTCGACGTCGACCCGCTCGACCAGACTGGCGGCCAGCTGTTGCAACCCGGGATTGTGACCGATGACCAGGAGTGTGGTGATTCGCGCCGGGGTCTGCTGGATGCGGGTCAGGAGCGTCCGCGGTTCCGCGAGGTAGAGCTCGGGCTCGAAAACCTCCTCGGGCGGTGTGACCAGGACCGGGCGGATGCGGTTCCAGGTCTCGCGGGTGCGCCGCGCCGTCGAGCACAGGACCCGGTCCGGCTGCAGCTTGCGCTTGACGAGTTGGGCGGCGATCAGCCCAGCGGCGCGTTCGCCGCGCGACGCCAGCGGGCGCTCGCTGTCGGCGAGGCCCGGATCGCTCCAGCTCGACTTCGCGTGGCGCAACAGGACGAGTTGGCGCCGCGTCGAGGCGTCGGCCATGGTGGTGTCTCCCCATGCGTTCGAGGGCCCTGGAACCCGCTGGCCGAAGACTCTAGCATGAAGGACGAGGCCCGCCGAGACAGGCGGCACGCCACGGACGCACGAGGCAGCCATGGACGAGGCCCACGCCACCCCGCTCGACGCCGCCGCCACGGCCCCGGTGGAGCGCTCGGCAGCCGCCTCGATGGCGCCGAACGACCGCTACCTCAACCGCGAATTGTCCTGGCTGCGCTTCAACGACCGAGTCCTGGAGGAAGCCTCCAACCCCGAGCACCCGCTTTTGGAACGCTTGCGCTTCCTCTCGATCGCCGCCAGCAACCTCGACGAATTCTTCATGGTGCGGGTCGCCGGCCTGAAGGATCTCGTCAAGAACGGGGTCTCGCTCGCCAGCGTGGACGGCATGAGCCCGGCGCAGCAGCTCGAGGCGATCGGCCTGCACGTCAAGGACATCATCGAGCGCCAGGAGGTGTGCTGGGCGGAATTGCACGGCCTGTTGCGCGAGGCCGGCATCGAGGCGATCGAGCCGAGCCAGCTCACCGCCGACGACGAGGCGTGGCTCGAGTCGTTCTTCGAGGAGGAACTCTACCCGATCCTCTCGCCGATCGCGGTCGACCCGGCCCACCCGTTCCCCTTCGTGCCCAATCAGGGCCTGGGGGTGGTGGTGCAGTTCGAGGCGAAGAGCGAGGCGCGCACGGGGCTCATCCTGATCCCCGAAAAGCTCGACCGGATGATCCGCCTGCCGGGCGCGCCGATCCGCTTCATTGCCGTCGAAAAGGTCGTGATGCGCTTTCTCGACCGGCTGTTTCCCGGCTTCGAGGTGCGCAGCACGGGCGTGTTCCGGGTGCTGCGCGACAGCGACATCGAGATCGAGGAGGAGGCCGAGGACCTGATGCGGGTCTTCGAGATCGCCCTCAAGCGCCGGCGCCGCGGCGACGTCATCCACCTCGAGATCGACGCCGAGATGCCCGAGGAACTCAGGGGCTTTCTCGCCTTCGAACTCGACTGCCCGGCGGAGGAAGTCCTGCCCCTGCGGCTGCCGCTCGGCCTCGGCGACGTCAAGCAGATGATCGTGGCCGACCGCCCCGAACTGCTCTTCAAGCCCTACGCCCAGCGCTTTCCCGAGCGGATCCGCGACCTCGGCGGCGACTGCTTCGCCGCGATTCGCGTCAAGGACTTCGTGGTCCACCATCCCTACGAGAGCTTCGATGTGGTGGTGCAGTTCCTCCGGCAGGCGGCGGTCGACCCGAACGTCGTGGCGATCAAGGGCACCCTGTATCGCACCTCGGACAACAGCCCGATCGTCGCCGCCATGTGCGAGGCGGCGGAGGCCGGCAAGTCGGTGACCGCACTCGTCGAGTTGAAGGCGCGCTTCGACGAGGAGAAGAACATCCGCTGGGCCCGCGACCTCGAGCGGGCCGGCGTCCAGGTCGTCTACGGCTTCATGGCGCTCAAGACCCACGCCAAGATCACCCTGGTGGTCCGCCGCGAGGAAGGGCGCCTGCGCTCCTACGTGCACTTCGGCACCGGCAACTATCACCCGATCACCGCACGGATCTACACCGACCTCTCGTTCTTCACCTGCGAGCCGGTGCTGGGGGCGGATGCGGCGCGCATCTTCAACTACATGACCGGCTACGCGAAGCCGCGCGCCCTGCAGAAGGTGATCCTGGCGCCGCTCTCCATGCGAAGGCGGCTGATGGAGCTGATCGCCGAGGAGGCGGGCCACGCGCGTGCCGGGCGCAAGGCGCAGATCTGGGCCAAGATGAACAGCCTGGTCGACAAGGAGATCATCGACGCCCTCTACGAGGCCGCCGCGGCCGGGGTCGAGATCGACCTCGTCGTGCGCGGCATCTGCTGCCTGCGCCCCGGCGTGCCGGGCCTGTCCGACAGCATCCGCGTCAAGAGCGTGGTGGGCCGGTTCCTGGAGCACAGCCGGATCTACTGCTTCGGCGCCGGGCACGGCCTGCCGTCGCGCGATGCCAAGGTCTACATCGGCTCGGCCGACTGGATGAACCGCAACATCGATCGCCGCGTCGAGGTGCTGGTCCCGCTGGACAATCCGACGGTGCACGAGCAGGTGCTCGACCAGATCATGGTCGCCAACCTCAAGGACAACCAGCAGAGCTGGCGGCTCGACGGGGTCTCCGGCACCTATCGTCGGCTCGCCCCGCACCGCGGCGAGGAGCCGTTCAACCTGCACGAGTTCTTCATGACCAACCCGAGCCTGTCCGGTCGCGGCACGGCCCTGCAGCGCCGTCGCGCGCAGCGGCGGCTGCGGATCGGCGATTGAGCAGCCCGGCTCCGGCAACCAAGGGACGACACCCATGGCCTCGAACGCGCAGCAGAAGGCGGACCCGCGCGGCGTGGGGCTGGTCGACATCGGCTCCAACTCGGTGCGGCTCGTGGTGGTGGATGCCGCCCGCCGTGCCCCCGTCGTGAAGTTCAACGAGAAGGCGATGTGCGCGCTCGGCCGCGGGCTGCGCGAGACCGGCCGGCTGGGCGAGGCGGAGATGGCCGCCACGCTCACCGCCCTGGCCCGCTATTTCGGCCTCGCCCGCTCGATGGGCGTGAGCAACCTCGACGTGTTCGCCACCGAAGCGGTGCGGGCGGCGGGCAACGGTCCGGCCTTCGTCGCCGAAATCGAACGACGCTTCGGGGTGAAGGTGCACGTGCTCGCGGGCGTCGAGGAGGCGCGCTGCTCGGCGCTGGGCGTCCTCTCGGAATTCCCCGGGGCGAGCGGGGTGATGGGCGACCTGGGTGGGGCCAGTCTGGAACTCGCGAGCCTCGGCACCGAGCCCGTCAATCTCGTGCGGATGCGCCCGGGCGACCGGGTCGGCACGGCGATCAGCTATCCGTTCGGCCCGTTGCGCATGGCTGGCGTCAAGGCCTCGCGCAAGAGCCTCGCCGCGCAGTTCCAGGCGCGGATCGAGGCGACCTTTCCGGTCGAGGACGGGCGCGGACGCAGCTTCTACGCGGTCGGCGGGGCGTGGCGCGCCTTCGCCAAGCTGGCGATGGCCCGGCTCGACCATCCGCTGCACATCGTCGACGGCTATCGCCTGCCGGCCGACGTGGCGCTGCATCTCGCGACCCTCGCGAGCCGGCGCAGCCAACTCTCCGCGGCCGATCTGGTGCATGTGTCCAAGCGTCGCCAGGAGGCGCTGCCGGCGGCGGCGCTGGTGCTGGCCGCGACCCTGCGCGCGCTGCAGCCGAGCGAGGTGGTGTTCAGTGCCGCCGGCCTGCGCGAGGGCCGCCTGTTCGCCAAGCTCGGGGCGGCGGAACGGGCGCGCGATCCGCTGCTGGTCGCCGCCCGCTGGTACGGTGCGCGGGAGAGCCGCTTCGGGCCCGTCGGCGAGCGGCTGATCGACTTCACCGCCCCGCTCTTCCCCGACGAGACGGTCGCGGAACGGCGCCTGCGGGAAGCCGCCTGCCATCTTTCGGACGTCGCCTGGTCGACGCATCCGGACTACCGCGACGGCTACGCCGCCGACCGGGTGCTCCATCTGCCGCTGCCAGGGGTGAGCCATCCCGACCGGGCCTATCTCGGCCTCGCGGTCTACCTCCGCTATCGCGGCGATCCGGCGAAGGGGCCGGGGCCGATGATGCAGGGCCTCGCGGGCGAGCATGCCGACCGGGCCATCCGGCTCGGCCAAGCCCTGCAGCTCGCCTATCGCCTGTCCGGGGCGACCGCGCACCTGATCGCCGCGAGCCGGCTGGAGGTGGAGCCCGACCGGATCCGGCTGGTCGTGCCCGACGATGGCTCGCTGCCGCTGGGCGAGGCCGTCGAACGCCGCCTCGCCACGCTCGCCAAGACGCTCGGCATCAGCGACTTCGCCATTCGCCAGGTGCCCGACGGCGACGCTGGACAGCCGGCCCGCCTCGAGGCTACCTAGCGAGCCTTGCCCGGGTGGCGGAACGGTAGACGCAGTGGACTCAAAATCCACCGCCGGCAACGGCGTGCGAGTTCGA
>JBMCMJ010000072.1:0-11237 GCA_048615135.1 Pseudomonadota bacterium | reverse complement strand
GTGCAGAACAACCTGCCGATGCCGAACCAGCCGGACGAGCCGGCCGCCCCGACGTCGAGCGAGCGGACCACGCGCACCGAAGAGACGGTCAATTTCGAGATCTCGCGGACCGTGCGCAACCACGTCCAGCAGGGTGGGCGCGTCAGGCGCTTGTCGATCGCCGTGCTGGTCGACGGCAGCACCACCACCAACGCCGCCGGCGAGACGGTCTATGCGCCGCGCAGCACCGAGGAGTTGGCGGCGATCGAGGCCCTGGTCGCGAGTGCGGCGGGCGTCGATCCGGCGCGCGGCGACGTGGTCCAGGTCATCAACCGGCCCTTCGCCACGCCCGAGGTCCTGCCCGAACCCGAGACGACCCTGACCGACACGGCGCGCACCCTCTGGGACACCTTCGGCCAGGCCGCGACGCTCCTGCTCGCCACGCTCCTGATGGTCCTGTTCGTCGGACGGCCGCTCTTGAAGCGCGCCTTCCCGCCCGATGCCCGGCCGGCGCTCACCACAGAGAGCGGCCTGACGGTCACCAACGAGGGCCAAGTGCTGATCGAGCCCGGCAGCTCCGCCGCCCTCGCGGTCGAGACCGAGCGCACCGAGGAAATGCTGCAGATCAACCAGATCCGCGGCCAGATCCGCGCGTCCCTGCTCGGCCGCGTCACCGATCTGATCGACGAGCATCCCGACGAGGCCGTGCGCGTCCTGCGCAACTGGCTGCAGACCACGGATTGAGGCCATGCCCGCCATCACCGACTACAACGTGCTGACCGGCCCGGAAAAGGCCTCGATCATCATGCTCGCGGTGAGCGAGGAGCATGTCGGCAAGATCTTCGCCAAGCTCGACATCGACGAGATCAAGGAACTCTCGCAGATCATGTCGGTGCTCGGCTCGGTGGATGCCGAGGTGGTCGAGCGCATCCTCAAGGACTTCGCCGAGCGGATGGCCTCGTCGGGCGGCATCGTCGGCAGCTTCGAGACCACCGAGAAGCTGCTCACCCGCTTCCTCGACAACGAGCGGGTCGACGCGATCATGGACGAGATCCGCGGCCCCGCCGGCCGGACCGTCTGGGACAAGCTCGGCAACGTCAACGAGGCGGTGCTGGCCTCATACCTGAAGAACGAATACCCGCAGACCGTCGCGGTGGTGCTCTCGCGCATCCGCCCCGACCACGCCGCCCGTGTGCTGACCAACCTGCCCGACGACTTCGCCCTCGAGGTCGTCATGCGCATGCTGCGGATGGAGGTCGTCCAGAAGGATATCCTGGCCGACGTCGAGCGCACGCTGCGCGCCGAGTTCATGAGCAACCTCGCGCGCACCAACCGCCGCGACAACCACGAGGTGATGGCGGAGATCTTCAACTTCTTCGACCGCAACACCGAGGGCCGGTTCCTCGCCATGCTCGACGAGCGCAACCGCGAGGCGGCCGAGCGGATCAAGGCGCTGATGTTCACCTTCGAAGACCTGGGCAAGCTGGACGGCAACGGCATCCGCACCCTGATGCGCAGCGTGCCGAACGACCAGCTCACGGTCGCGCTGAAGGGGGCGAGCAAGACGGTCAAGGACCTGTTCTTCGCCAACATGAGCGAGCGCGCCGGCAAGATTCTCGCCGAGGAGATGGAGACGATGGGCCCCGTGCGGCTGCGCGATGTCGAGGAGGCGCAGATGGGCATGGTCAACACCGCCAAGGAGCTGGCGGCCCAGGGCGAGATCTTCCTCGCCGACAGCAAAGACGACGAGCTGGTGTTCTGAACGATGGCCAGGACCTTCACCGCGGAAGCGAGCTTCCACGTCCGGCGGACGACGGGACCGGCGAAGCCGGGCCGACGCCTCGCCGAACTGTTGCGCGAACAGGATCTGGGCGATCGCGTCGAGCCGGCCCCGGCCACGCCTGCGGCACCGGCGAGCGAAGAGCCGCCCGCGCCGGTCGTAGAGCCGAGCGAGCCGACCCCGCCCGTGGTCGACCGCGCGGCGATCGACGCCGAGATCGAGGCTCGCGTCCGCGAAGCCCGGGCCACGGCCGTCGCCGAGGTGCAGGCGGCGCGCGAGACGGCGCTGAGCAACGCCCTGGAGGCGATCGCCGCGGCACTCGGCCACGAGGCCGAACGGCGCAGCACCGCCCACGCCGCGGACGGGGCGACCATCGCCCGCCTCGTCGGCGCGATCGCTGGAACGATCGTGCCGAAGGCCGTGCGGTCGGTGCCCTTTGCCGATCTGGCCGACGCCCTGGAGGGCCTGCTGCACCGGCTCGACGAGCCGGCCGAGATCAAGATCGCCGTGCATCCCTCGCTCCGCCAGGACCTCATGGACCACCTCCTGACCCTGGACGTGGCCGCACGCTTCGATGGCCAATTGCAGGTGGTGGCCGATCCGGCCCTCCAGCTCGGCGACGCCATCGTCCGCTGGCCGTCCGGCCGTGCCGAGCACGATCTGGAGCGGATGGTCGCCGAGGCCGTCACGCTCTGCGAGTCGTGGCTCGGGGCCGCCTCCGCTTCCGCCGCTCCCTCCCCCGCTCCCGCCCCCGAAAGGACCTCGTCATGAGCGAAACCGATCCCACGGTGCCCGCCGAACACGCCTCGGCCAAGGCGGCGGAACGCTCGCTGCAGAGCGAACTCGGCGCCGTCTACGAGGTGCCGGTCCAGCTCGCGGCCGTCCTCGGCCGCACCTCGATGCCGGTCAGCCAGTTGCTCCGGCTCGGCCGGGGTGCGGTCGTCGAGCTCGACCGCAAGGTCGGCGAGCCGGTCGACATCTACGTCAACAATCGCCTGGTCGCGCGCGGCGAGGTGCTGGTCGTCGACGACCACCTGGGCGTGACGATGACCGAGATCATCAAGAGCGACCAGTAGTCCCGAACCCCGCGAACGGAACGAAGCCATGCGCCTCCTCATCGTCAGCCTCGACGAACCGCTGGTCCAAAAGGCCGTCGCCCTGGCGGCGAAGGCCGGCAGCAAGGCCCGCACCGTACCCTCGCTCGCCGCGGCCATGGCCGAGCTGCGCTCGGGGCGTGGCGCCGACCAGCTCTGGCTGCCGGCGGAAGAGGACGTGGCAGGCTTCGTCCGACGGCTGCGGGCGGAGCGCATCCACCTGCCCGTGGTTGCCTACGGTGTCGGGACCGATGCGCGGACGGCGGTGGCCGCCATTCGCGGCGGAGCGATCGAGTTCCTGCCGCTGCCGCCGGACGAGGACTTGATCGCCGCCATCGTCGAGGCCAATGCCGGCCCCCGGGGCGGGATCGTGGCCGGCGATGCGGCCATGCAGGCGACGCTCGCCCTCGCCCGCCGGGTGGCGCCGTCGGACGCGAGCATCCTGATCAACGGCGAGAGCGGCGTCGGCAAGGAGGTGCTGGCCCGCTACGTGCACGAGCACAGCCGCCGCGCCGACGGGCCGTTCGTCTCGCTCAACTGTGCGGCGATCCCCGAGAACCTGCTCGAATCCGAGCTGTTCGGCCACGAAAAGGGCGCCTTCACCGGCGCCGCGGCGCGCCGGGTCGGCAAGTTCGAGGAGGCCAATGGCGGCACGCTGCTGCTCGACGAGATCAGCGAGATGGACCCGCGGCTGCAGGCGAAGCTCTTGCGCGCCCTGCAGGAACGCGAGATCGACCGGGTCGGTGGCACCAAGCCCGTGCCGATCGACATCCGCGTGCTCGCCACCACCAACCGTGACCTGCAGGAAGCGGTCCGCGCCGGCACCTTCCGCGAGGACCTCATGTTCCGGCTCAACGTCGTCACCCTGACCGTGCCGCCGCTGCGCGAGCGGCCGGGCGACATCGAGCCGCTGGCCGCCTTTTTCGTCGCCAAGTTCGCCCGCCTCAACGGCGTGCCCGAACCGAAACTATCGGTCGGCGCCGTCCGTCGGCTCGCCGCCCACGACTGGCCCGGCAACGTCCGCGAGCTGGAAAACTGCATGCATCGGGCCGTCCTCTTGGCGGACGGTACGATGCTGGACGGTGACGCGATCCTCCTGCCCGAGGCCAGGGGCAGCGCGGCCCCGGCGCGCGACGGCAGCCTCGTCGGCCGGACGGTGGCCGACGTCGAGCGCGACCTGATCCTCGATACCCTCGACCACACGGGCGGCAACCGCACCCATGCGGCGGCGGTGCTCGGCATCTCGATCCGCACCCTGCGCAACCGCCTGAGCGAATACGGCGCCCGCGGCATCGCGGTTCCGGCAGCCGTCGGCGAGCGGGGTTGAAGGCCATGGCCACGGCACTCCCGATCCCCGCCTCCAAGACCTGGCTCGATCGGCTGAGCGACCAGCGCGACATCTTCATGGCGCTGGGCGTCATCGCGATCCTGGTCGTGCTCATCCTGCCGATGCCGACCGTCGCCCTCGACATGTTGCTCGCCGTCTCGATCGCGCTCTCGGTGATGGTCCTCCTCACCTCGCTGTTCATCGAGCAGCCGCTGCAGTTCTCGAGCTTCCCGACGGTGCTGCTGCTCACGACCATGCTGCGCCTCGCGCTCAACCTCGCCTCGACCCGATTGATCCTCGCCCACGGCCACGAGGGTCCTGATGCCGCCGGCAGCGTCATCCAGGCGTTCGGCGGCTTCGTCATGCAGGGCAACGTGGTGATCGGGCTGATCGTGTTCGCGATCCTGGTGATCGTGAACTTCGTCGTCATCACCAAGGGCTCCGGGCGCATCGCCGAGGTGGCGGCCCGGTTCTCGCTGGATGCCATGCCCGGCAAGCAGATGGCGATCGACGCCGACCTCTCGGCCGGTCTGATCGACGAGGATACGGCCCGGACCCGGCGCAAGACCCTGGAGGAGGAAAGTGCGTTCTTCGGGTCGATGGACGGTGCCGCCAAGTTCGTGCGCGGCGATGCGATCGCGGGTCTGTTGATCACCGCGATCAACCTGGTCGCCGGCCTCGTCATCGGCATCGGCCAGATGGGAATCAGTGCGGGCGACGCCGCCCAGAGCTACACCATCTTGACGGTCGGCGACGGCCTCGTCTCGCAGATCCCGGCCCTGATCGTCTCGACCGCGGCAGGCCTGTTGGTCTCGAAGGCCGGCGTCGGCGGCCGGATGGATACGGCGCTGGTCGCCCAGTTCGGCGCGCATCCCCGCACCTTCCAGGTGACCTCCGGGCTGCTCGTGCTGCTGGCGCTCCTGCCCGGCCTGCCGATGTTCCCCTTCCTCGCACTCGCGGGCGCCAGCGGTGCCGTCGCCTGGTACGGTCGCAAGGGCGCGAAGGCGGAGGGTGCCGCGACGACCCCGGACGGCAAGACCCCGGCACCCGGCGGTGCGCCCGGCACGGCGGCGGCGAGCGAGGAGAACATCGGGGCCGCGCTCGCGATGGACACCCTCAAGCTGGAACTCGGCTACGGCCTGTTGCAGCTGATCAAGCCGGGCGAGGGTCCGGGGCTGCCCGATCAGGTCAAGGCGCTGCGCCGCCAATTGGCAAAGGAACTGGGGTTCTTGATGCCGGCCGTGCGCATCCAGGACAATCTGCAGTTGCCGCCCAACACCTACGTGGTCCGGTTGAAGGAGATGGAGATCGCCCGCGGCGAGGTGCGCCCGCACCAGCTGCTGGTCATGGACCCGCAGGGCCTGCCGATCGAGTTGGTCGGCGAGGCGACGCGCGAGCCGACCTTCGGCCTGGAAGCCATGTGGATCGGGCGCAACCTCAAGGAAGCGGCGGACGCCAAGGGCCTCACGGTGGTCGAGCCCGGCACGGTCGTCACCACGCACCTGACCGAGATCGTCAAGGAGAACCTCCCCGACCTCTTGAGCTATGCGGCCACCCAGCAACTGCTCGCCGAACTGCCCGAGCCCTATCAGCGCCTGCTCTCCGACCTCGTGCCGAGCAAGATCGCGACCGGCGGTATCCAGCGCGTGCTGCAGGGCCTCTTGAGCGAGCGGGTCTCGATCCGCGACCTGCCGCTGATCATGGAAGCCCTCAGCGACGTGGCGGGTATGACGCAGAACCACACGCTGATGATCGAGTACGTCCGCGGCCGGCTGGCCCGGCAGATCAGCCGCGATGCCACCTCGAGTGCCGGCTACGTGCCGATCCTGACGCTGTCCGCCGCCTGGGAGCAGGCCTTTGCCGATGCGCTGGTCGAGCCCGGCCCCGGCGGCGAACGGCAGCTGGCGATGGCGCCGTCCGAGTTGCACCGGTTCGTCTCGGCGGTTCGCGAGCGGTTCGAGGAACAGGCCCAGAAGGGCGAGTTGCCCGTCCTCGTCACCACGCCCACACTGCGTCCCTACGTGCGGGCGATGATCGAGCGGTTCCGTCCCTCGACCGTCGTCCTCTCGCAGAACGAGATCCACCCCAAGGCGCGGATCAAGACGCTCGGACAGGTCTAGACGATGCACATCCGGACCTTCGACGCACGGACCCTGGACGCCGCGCAGGCGGCGGTCCGCCGTGCGCTCGGGGAGGATGCGCTGATCCTCGCAACCGAAAGCACGCCGGCCGGCATCCGCATCACGGCCGCGATCGAGACCGAAACCCGGATCGGCGACCTGCTCGCCGTCGACGACGAACCGGCGGTCGACCCGCACCTGCAGCGGCTGTTGGCCTTTCACGGGGTTCCCACAGGGCTGGCCCGTGGGCTCGCCGGAAACGCCGGGGGTAGCACAGGTCTGGAGGCCGCCCTCACCGCCACCCTGCGGCCCCGGCTCAAGACCGCCGAGCCGGCCCGGCGCCAGGTGCTGGCGGGCCCGCCAGGGCACGGCAAGACCCTGACCCTCGCCCGTCTCGCCCACGCCGCCCTCGCCGCCGGCCGCACGCCGGTCGTCATCACCCTCGACGGGCTGGAGCCGACGGCACGCGAACGCCTTCGCCACCTCCTGCGGGGAACGCCGATCGACGTGGTGGACCTGGCACCCGGCGCGACCGTGGACCGGGTGCTGGCGACGGTGGATGCGGCCGAGGACTGCCTGATCGACACGGCCGGCATGCTGACCACGGCCGGCAACGACGCGGCGCGGCTGCGCGCCCTCCTCGGGGCTCGCGGGATGAACGGCACGCTCGTGGTCAGCGTCGAGGGCCAGGCCGCAACCGTCCTCGAGGCCGTCGAGGATTTCCTCGGCCTCGGCTGCCGATCGGTCCTCTTCACCAAGCTCGATGCGACCCGCCGCTACGGCGCCCTGGTCGCCGTCGCCGCGGCCGGCGTGCCGGTCGCGCCGGTGAGCGTCAGCCATCGCCTGGAGGACCCCCTCTCCAGGCTCACCGCCGCCGGGCTGGCCCGCCTGCTCGCCCGGCGCTTCGAGGATGCGGAGGCCGGGCGATGAGCCGGATCGTGACGATCGCTTCGGGCAAGGGCGGGGTGGGCAAGACCTGGCTCGCGGCGAGTCTCGCCCAAGCCGCCGCCGAACGCGGCGCCCGGACCCTCCTGGTCGATGCCGACTGGGGACTTGCCAACGCCGACGTGCAGTTGGGGGTTACGGCAGCCCCGGTCCTGCCGGTCAAGGGCAACGCGGCGGACCTCGCGGCCGCGACCGTCCGCGTCGGCGGCTTCGATCTCTTGGCCGGGGCTTCGGGCAGCGGCCGGCTGGCCGACCTGACGATCGCCGTGCGCGATCGCCTTGCCGCCGAATTGCGCCTTCTGGCGCGCGCCTATGACGTGGTGTTCGTCGATCTGGCGCCCGGTGCCGACGCGTCGCTGCGTCGCTGGTGGCGGTTGGGCGACATCCGCCTGCTCCTCGTGACGACCGATCCGACCTCGCTGACCGATGCCTACGCACTGTTGAAACTCTGCCGGCGGGACGGCGACGCGCGGGCCGTGCGGGCCGTCGTCAACCGCGCCGCCTCGCTCGAGGCGGCCGTCGCCGCCGCCGAGCGGCTCACCCGCGCGGCCAGGGGCTTTCTCGGCGTCGCCGTCGAGACGGCGGGGCTTCTCTTGGAGGACCCGCGCGTCCCGGCGAGCATCCGCGCGCAGCAACCGTTCCTCGTACAACATGGCACCTCGGCCACCGCCGCCAAGCTGCGCAGCCTGCAACGGCGCCTCGCCGGCGAAACCGCTCAGAAGCCCAGCGCGCAGCCGTCCTTGCGGCTGTCGGAGCCGGCGACGTAGCCTTCCGGCAGCCGCGCGATCAGCTGCGCACCGCCGAAGCCGAAGGCGGCATCGGGCGCCTCGATTACGATCTCGTGGCCCATCGCTTCGAGCCCCGCATAGACCTCCGGCGCAAGGCCCGGCTCCATGGCGACGCCACGGCCGACCGCCACGCCGCGCCCGCCGAGCAGCCGCCAGCGCGGCGCGTCGCTCGCCGCCTGAACGTTCTGGCCCCACACACGGGTGCGCAGCAGCATCTGCAGATGGCCCTGAGCCTGCATCGGACCGCCCATCAGGCCGAAGGCCATCGCCGGGTTGCCGTCGGCGTCGGAGAGGAACCCCGGAATGATGGTGTGGAACGGGCGCTTGTTCGGGCCGACCTCGTTCGGATGGCCCGGCTCGAGGATGAAGCCGGCGCCGCGGTTCTGCAGCGAGATACCCGTCTCCGGCACGACCACGCCCGAACCGAAGCCCATGTAGTTGGACTGGATGAACGAGACCATCATGCCGGACGCATCGGCCGCCGCGAGGCAGACGGTGCCGCCGGCGGTCGGCACGCCCCGGACCGGGGCCGCCGCGCGGTCGCGGTCGATCAGCCGGGCGCGCGCGTCCAGATAGGCGTCGTCGAGCAGGCGCTCGGGCGCGAAGGGCATGTGCGCCGCATCCGCCACATAGGCCTCGACATCGGCGAAGGCGAGCTTCATCGCCTCCAGTTGCAGGTGCAGCGCCGGGACGGAATCGACCGGCAAGTCCGCCAGTTCGGTCCGATCCAGGATGCCGAGGGCGATCTGCGCCGCGATACCCTGGCCGTTCGGCGGGATCTGGTGGAGGGTGCAGCCGAAGCCCGTGCGCGCCAGCGGCTGGACCCAGTCGGCCCGATTGGCGGCGAGGTCGTCCATGGCGAGCCCACCGCCGTGCTGTTGCACCCAGGCGACCATCCGCTCGGCCAGCTCGCCCCGGTAGAAGGCCTCGCCGCGGGTCCGGGCGATGGTCTCGAGCGTTCGGGCCATATCCGGCAGGCGGAACCGCTCGCCAGCGAACGGGGCGCGGCCGCCCGGCAGGAACGCGTCGGCGAAGCCCGGCTGGGCTGCCAGCCGGTCCTTCGAGCGCTGCCAAAGGGTGGCGATGATCGGCGAGACCAGATAGCCGTCGCGGGCGTAGCGGATCGCCGGCTCGAACAGCCGCTCGAAGGGCAGCTTGCCGTAGCGCTCGTGTAGCGCCACCCAGGCAGCGACCGCCCCAGGCACCGTGACCGAATCCGCCCCGAGCACCGGCATCGCCTCGGCGCCGGCGAAGCGTACAGGCGTCCAGGCCGCGGGCGAGCGGCCCGAAGCGTTCAGCCCGACCAACCGCTCGCCGTCCCAGAGGATGGCGAAGGCGTCGCTGCCGAGGCCGTTGCCGGTCGGCTCGACCACCGTGAGGGTGATCGCCGCGGTGAGTGCCGCATCGACGGCGTTGCCGCCGTCACGCAGGGCCTCCAGCCCGGCGAGGCTGGCGAGCGGCTGCGAGGTGGCGACCGCGTTCTCGGCGACGACCGGCGAGCGACGCGAGGCGTAGGGCTGGGCAGGGTCGAACGGGCGGGTCACGGGCCTCGGGTCCTCTCGGCTGATACGGTGCGCCAGCCTGCCCGAGGCGACGCATTCGACCAAGCGGAGGGTGGGGTTGTCGGGTTCGATCAGCCATGCACGTGCCGCGCACTCCCCCGCCGCCGCCATTGACCTCGCGACGCCGACACGGCAGAGGGGCGCCGTGGAGGAAGCGTGAGCCGGCTCGAAACCCATATCCGCCGCCTGCAGGCGCAACGCGCCTGCCTCGATGCACTCGCTCGGGCGGTCGCGTCCGTGGCCGGGCCGGTGGTCGAACTCGGCCTCGGCAACGGCCGGACCTACGACCATCTCCGCGAGCGTCTGCCGGAGCGCGAGATCTTCGTCTTCGAGCGGGATCCGCGCGCGCACCCGGCCTGCATCCCCGACGATCGCCATCTGATCGTGGGCGATCTGGAGGCAACGCTGCCACACGCCCTCGACCGGCTGCCGGCGCCGGCAGCGCTGGTGCACAGCGACATCGGCACGGGCGACGAGGCGGCCACGGCCCGGCTCGCCGCTTGGCTCGCCACGGCGATCCCGCCGCTCCTGGCACCGGGCGGGTTCGTTGCCTCCGACCAACCGCTCGACGACCCGCGCCTCGTCCCCTGGCCGCTGCCGGACGACGTGGCACCCGGCCGCTACCACCTCTATCGTGTCGGCGCGTAGCGCCGTGGCCTCGCGCTTCGAGGTACGGTTCTGGGGGGTGCGCGGGACGGTGGCCGTCCCCGGGCCCTCCACCGTTCGCTACGGCGGCAACACCTCCTGCGTGGAGGTCGTCTGCGGCGGTACGCGGCTGATCTTCGACATGGGCACCGGGCTCCGCGCCCTCGGCAACCGGCTCGCCGCGCAGCAGGCCTGCGAGGCGCACCTGCTGCTGACCCACACCCATCTCGACCACATCGTGGGCTTTCCCTTCTTCAAGCCGGCCTATGCCACCTGCAACCGCTTCGAATTGTGGGCCGGGCATCTGCGTCCGCAGGGCCTCGACCTGAAGGGCACGCTCGCGAGCCTGATGAGCCAGCCCCTCTTCCCGGTGCCGCTGGGCCTGATGCACGCGAACCCGACGTTTCACGACGTGTGCGCCGGTGACGTCCTGAGCCTCGGCCCGGACGTGACGGTGCGCACGGCCGCCCTGAAGCATCCCGGCGGGGCGACGGGCTATCGGGTCGAGCACGCGGGCAAGGTGTTCTGCATGATCACCGATACCGAGCACGAACCGGGCCGCCCGGACCACAACGTCCTCGCGCTGATCGACGGTGCGGACCTCGTGGTCTACGATTCCACCTATACCGATGCGGAACTGGCGACTTATGTCGGCTGGGGCCACTCGACCTGGGAGGAAGGGGTGCGTCTCTGCCGCAGCGCCGGGGCGAAGCGGCTCTTGGCCTTCCACCACGATCCGGAGCGCGAGGACGATGTCCTCGACCGGATCGGCCTCGCCCTCGAGCAGGCGCTGCCCGGCTCACTGGTGGCCGCCGAGGGGTTGGTTTTGCGCCTTTGAGCCGGCTCGGTGCCGCCCGGCGACGATGGCGGGTCGCCCGTTTGCAGCAGCGGCTCGCCCGCGGGGCCGGCCCGCGCGGCGTCTTCGTGCCCTACCGCCACGCCGGCCACCTGCAACCCGTCGCCGCTCCGGAACTGGTGCCCGTGTTCGAGGCCGCCG